>NZ_CP014224.1:3002500-3302500 GCF_001697185.1 Wenyingzhuangia fucanilytica
TGACTACTGCAGGTATGAGTTTAAACCTTGCCTTCTTTAAAATTTACGGAAGCTATACTTTACAAGAATACAACTCAATTAATGCGGGTGTAGCATTTAGTTTTAGATAATCTAAAAAAACAATATTTTTAAAGCGCGCTGTGTTATTACACAGTGCGCTTTTTTGTTTTATTTAACTACTTTTAGCAGGAACTATTAAAATATTTGAAATGAAAAAGATTTTTAGCCTGTTGATGTTTTTAACATTAACCACTTATGCACAAGCTCCTAAAGAAAAAGTTTTAGAATTAATTAATGTTATGCAAGCTGACAAAATGATTGATCAAATGATGGATCAAATGATTCCTATGCTACAGCAGCAAATGAAATCTAATCTTAAATCAGAGGAACAAAAACAAAAATTAGAAAAAGTAAACACCATTATATTAGAAGAATCTAAAACATTCACTCAAAACATCATTAATGGATCTATGGTAGATATTTACGCTAAATATTTTAACAATAAAGATATTGATGACATGATTGGCTTTTACAAAAGCGAAACAGGTAAAAAACTATTAGAACTAACGCCAACCATTACAACTGAACTCATGCAAAAAATGATGCAAAATGAAATGCCAAAATTTCAAGAAAAAATAAAAAGCAGAATTAGCGAACTAGAAAAAAGTATTTAAATCAGCCAACTAAATACACAAACCAAAGTACTATTGTCAACTTTTGTGTGTTTATTACTTTATTTTTAACGTATTCATGACTTAAATCATACCATGAATCAATACAAATCCTTATTTTTAGGTATTAATAAGAATTTATCTCACTTAAAATAATACAAGAATGAAAGTAACAGTAGTTGGAGCTGGTGCCGTTGGTGCATCATGCGCAGAATACATCGCCATTAAAAATTTTGCATCAGAAGTTGTTATCGTAGATATTAAAGAAAACTTTGCCGAGGGGAAAGCCATGGATTTAATGCAAACTGCATCTTTAAATGATTTTGATACTAAAATTATAGGATCTACTAATGATTATTCTAAATCTGCTGGTTCTGATGTTGCAGTCATTACTTCAGGAATCCCTAGAAAGCCAGGAATGACCAGAGAAGAATTAATTGGTATTAATGCAGGAATTGTAAAACAAGTTTCAGAAAACTTAATTAAGCACTCTCCAAACGTTATAATCATTGTAGTATCTAACCCTATGGATACTATGACATACTTAGCTTATAAAGCCACAGGCTTGTCTAAAAATAAAATTATTGGAATGGGTGGAGCACTAGACTCTGGACGATTTAAATATCGTTTGGCCGAAGCTTTAGAAGCCCCTTTATCTGATATTGATGGAATGGTAATCGGTGGTCACTCAGATACTGGAATGATTCCTTTAACTCGTTATGCAACTAGAAACTCTGTTCCTGTATCACAATTTTTATCTGAAGAAAGACTAGATGAGGTTGCTCAAGCCACTATGGTAGGAGGAGCTACTTTAACTAAAATGTTAGGAACTTCTGCATGGTATGCTCCTGGAGCCGCAGTATCTGCCATGGTACAAGCTATTGCTACAGATTCTAAAAAAATATTCCCTTGCTCTGCCTATTTAGAAGGAGAATACGGACAATCTGATATTTGTATTGGTGTTCCTTGTGTATTAGGAGCAAATGGTATAGAAAAAATTGTTGATATTGATTTAAACGAAGCTGAGGCAACTAAATTTGCTGCTTCTGCAGATGCGGTTAGAAAAACAAATGGATTGTTAGAAATATAACTTTCTTATTTATATAAAAACAAAACGTCCAACTATTATGTAGTTGGACGTTTTTATTTTTAATTTATTGACCAATTGGATTAGCCTCAAAGAACAAAAGGTTTTCTCCTTCCCATTGGGTTTTTATTTCTATAGGATTGCAACAAACTTCACAATCCTGAATATAAGTTTCACTCACCGATAACTCTAACACCATACTGATATTCTCCCAACAATATGGACAAGTAAAACTTTGCTCTAACATCTGTATAATTTAAATTTAGCAAAATAACATATCTACATTACCTTAATTACTCTTCCAAAAATAAGGAGTTAAAACAATTAGTACGGTAAACAGCTCTAAACGACCTATAAGCATTAGAAAAGAACAAAACAATTTAGCTATATCAGACAAATGAGCATAATTATTTACAGGCCCTAACTGCCCTAATCCTGGTCCAATATTTCCTAAACACGATGCCGCTGCACCAATTGCTGAATGAAAATCTAATCCTAAAAGAGTTAATACTATAGTACTTAAAATAAAGATTAACATATAGATAACAAAGAACGATAGTATGTTAAAAATAATCACTCTAGAAACCCTACTCCCATTATACCTTACAGAAATAATAGCTTTAGGATGCAATTGTTTTTTTAACTCTAACAATGAATTTTTTATCATTATTACATGGCGCACTACTTTTACCCCTCCACTGGTAGAACCTGCTGAACCACCAATAAAAAACAAAGAAAAAATTAAGGCTGTAGCTATAGAGCACCACATAGTATAGTCTGCAGTAATAAATCCAGTAGTAGTTAAAACACTTACCACTTGAAAAGCTGCATGTCTAAATGCACTCTCTACTTTACCCCAAACCATAGGGTGATGTACGCTTGTTAATAAAGTTGGATCTTGAAAACACACTATTAAAACAGTAATAGCTATAGTAACTAATACAGTTAAAACAAAATAATATCTGAACTCCTCATTTTTAAAAATCTTTAAAGTTTTACCTTTTAAAGCGTAATAACTTAATACAAAATTTGCCCCTGCCACAAACATAAAACCTATAATAATATATTGTATAAAAGGGTTGTGATTCCAATAAGCAACACTATCATTTTTTGTAGAAAAACCTCCTGTGCTTAAAGTTGCCATTGCATGGTTTATGGCATCAAACCAGCTCATTCCCGCAATTTTTAACAATAGAAACTCAGCCATGGTTAAACTAAAATAAATTAACCATAAACGCTTAGCAGTTTGTGTAATTCTTGGATGTAATTTATCTGTAGAAGGCCCTGGTGCTTCTGCCACAAAAAGCTGCATCCCTCCAATTCCTAATAGAGGTAAAATAGCAACAGTTAATACAATAATTCCCATTCCACCAATCCAATGGGTAGCACTTCTCCAAAACAAAACTCCTTTTGAAACACTTTCTATATCGGTTAAAATAGAAGCTCCTGTTGTAGAATACCCTGAAATAGTTTCGAAAATAGCATTGGGAAAAGAAGTGATAGTCCCTGTCATTAAATAAGGCAATGTACCTGTTAAAGTTAACATCAACCAACCTAGGGTAACAATTAAATATCCTTCTCTTTTTTGTATATCCTTATTGGCCTTTCTGTTAAAAAACCACAATATAAGGCCAAACAAAATGGTTATGACTCCTGCTGATAAAATTCCATAACTGGCTTGTTCATGATAATACCAACTAAAAGGCTCTGAAAGCAGCATAAAAAAACCATTCATCATTGAGGTTAAACCCAAAAAACTTAAAATGATTTTATAATTTAATCCTCTCATAGCTTAATTGTTAAAGAACTTTTCTACTTGCGGAATAGCATCAGGTAAACAGAATACTAAAGCTCTATCTCCTGGTTGAATTATAAAATCACCAAAAGTCATTAAAGCTTTTCCTTTTCTTACTACACCTCCAAGCACCGTATTTTCTGGCAGATTTAAATCCTTTATTTTGTGCTCTGTAATTTTTGTATTTCTCCTCACAAAAAACTCTAATACCTCGGCCTCTACATTATGTAAGTTAGCCAATGCCAACACTCTACCTTTACGAACATGCCTAAAAATAACACTCGCAGCTAGTATTTTTTTATTGATTAAAGTATCTACACCAATGCTCTGAGAAATATCCATATAATTCATGTTTTCTACCAAAGCAATCGTTTTTTTAACCCCTCTTGATTTGGCAACCAAACTGGTCATGATATTGGTTTCGGAATTTCCTGTAACGGCAATAAAGGCATCCATATTACTTAAAGATTCTTCTTCGAGCAATTCAATATCTCTACCATCACCATTAATAACCAAGGTATTTTTTAAATCATCGGATAATTCGAAACATTTTTCTCTGTCTTGCTCAATTACCTTAACTCTAAGATTTTTATGACAAAGTCTACGCGCCATTTTTTGACCTATTCTACCTCCTCCAAGAATCATTACATCTTTAATCCCTACTTTTTGAGCATCAACTAAAAGATGAATTTTATCTAAACTTTCTCTTGGAACCGAAAAATAAACCTGATCATTAGCTTCAAAAAGAGTATCTCCTTTTGGAATAATAATACTTGATGAATTTTCTCTTTTTACTGCTATTACGATAAAATCAAAAGCGTATTTTAAATTTATTTCTTGTACCGAAGCACCAACAATTGCAGATTCTGAAGTTAATTTAGCTCCTAAAACACTAAGTTCTCCTTTTTCAAACTCAAATTTATCATTAAAAGAAGTTTCTTTAATTAAGACCTCTATTTCTTGAGCAGCTAATTCTTCGGGAGAAATCATATAATCAATTCCTACATCAGAAAAATTAATTTCTTTTGTTCTTAAATACTCGGTATTAGAAATTCTTGCAATGGTTTTTTTAACTCCTAAAGTTTTACCAATTCCTGCAATGGTTAAATTGGTGTTTTGTGATTCTGTAACCGCTACCAACAAATCAGCATCGCTAATTCCTACTTCTTTTAAAACAGCAATAGAAGCGGCATCACCTTTTTTAGTAAAAACATCAATATGCGTGTTTAAATGATTTAATCTTTGTGAGTTTTGATCAATCACATAAATATCGTGATACTCCATGGACAGCAACTTTGCCAAATGGTAGCCAATTTCACCCGCACCAGCAATAATGATCTTCATAGTTTAGAATTAGTTTACTGCAAATATATTATATTTAGTTAGCATCTGTTAATAAATATAAAGCTATGAAAAACAGGACAAAATCTTTAACCATTAAACAATGGAATGAAGCAGACAGACCTAGAGAAAAATTAATTCTAAAAGGAGTTAACTCACTATCGGACGCTGAATTGATTGCTATTTTAATTGGTTCGGGAAATAGAAACGAATCTGCTGTAGAACTTTCTAAAAAAATATTAAATCACTTTAGCAATAATTTAAATCAACTCGCAAAAGCAAATATTGGGGAATTGCAAAAATTTAATGGTATTGGAGAGGCCAAAGCCATTAGCATTGTTACCGCACTTGAAATAGGAAAACGCAGACGTTTGGCTGAAGCCTTATCTGTTCCTAAAATTACTTGTAGCAAAGATGCTTATGAAATATTCCAACCCATTATAGGAGATATTCACCATGAAGAATTTTGGGTTTTACACCTTAACAACAATAACAAAGTGATAGAAAAACAAATGATTAGTAAAGGTGGGCTCACCGGGACCTTGGTAGATCTAAGGATTATTTTTAAAAAGAGTTTAGAACTATTATCAACCGCTATCATTTTAGGTCACAATCATCCATCTGGCAAACTACAGCCTAGTTCAGCCGACAAACAAATCACTACTAAAATTAAAAACGCAAGTACTACTTTAGATATAAAAGTTTTGGATCATTTAATAATCACACAAAAAGCTTATTTTAGCTTTGCAGACGAGGGAATCTTATAATCTTATGACAGAAGAATTATTAATTTATACACAAAAAACCACTCCAAGAGTAAGCTATATTTTTAAGCATATTTTTGTGCGTATTCTTAATATCCCAATAAAATTCACCTCTAAGATAGAAGAATTTGTTGCTCATGATAGTTTAAAAATGAGCTATGGAAAATCTCCTTTAGGAAGTGAATTTTTTATTCAAAGTCATGGTTTATTGTTTGAACAAGGAATTAATGATATTGAAATAAATGTATCGCAATGGGATAGTACTCCTTGCTTTTTTAGTACTGGAAAAAAATCGACCATTCCTTTTGATATTTTTGCGGCGAGTTTTTATTTATTAAGTAGATACGAAGAATATTTACCTTGTGTGTTAGATGAAAATGATTGTTTCCCTGCCGAAGAAAGTATTGCTTTTAAACATAATTTTTTAGACAAACCTATTATTGATGTTTGGGCCTATAAACTATTAAAAGCCTTAAAAGAAGAATATCCAGAATACGAGCATAACGCTAACAAATACCAATACATTTCTACCTTTAGTGTTAATCAAACTTTTTTATATAAAGGAAAAGGAGTTATTAGAACCATTGTTAGTGGTATTTACGATTTATTTACCTTTAAACTTTATTCTGTTTGGGCAAGAATTGCTACTTTATTAAGTATTAAAGAAGACCCTTATAACACTTTTGATAAAATTATTTATTTACAAAAAAAATATAATGTAAAAACCATTTTCTTTTTTCTTTTAAGTAATTACACCACTTACGACAACAATGTTGCTTATACCAAAAGAAAATATCATTTACTTATAAAATCTATTGCCGATCATGCTCGTGTAGGCTTGCTTAGCTCTTATTTTACCATGGAAGATGAAGATAGTTTAATTAAGGAAACAAGTAGATTAGAAAAAATAATAAACACTCCTACAAAATTATCTAGACAGCATTATGGAAGAAATAAACTACCCGACACTTATCATAAATTAATTGATTTAGATATTCAGGAAGACTACACCATGGGCTATCCAAAACACATGGGATTTAAAGCTAGTACTTGTACTCCTTTTTATTTTTATGATTTAGATTTTGAGATTCAGACCCCTCTAAAAGTATTTCCTTATGCTTTTAACGACACTGTTTTACGTTTTGAAATGCAATTAAGTCCAAAACAAGCTTTGATGAGGATTAATCATATTGCTAATTTGGTAAAGCAAGTTAATGGAACTTTGATTTCTATTTTTCACAACGACTGTTTGTCTAATTTTGATGAGTGGAAGTACTGGGAAGATTTTTATGAAGATGTTTTAAAATGCGTGAAAGATTCATGATTAAGTACATCCAAAGAAAAGATTTAGATATTCAAAAATATGATACTTGTATTCAAAACGCCTTGAATTCAAGAATTTATGCGCTAAGTTATTATTTAGATATTGTAGCAGACCATTGGGATGCATTGGTGCTTGATGACTACAAAGCTGTAATGCCATTGCCTTGGAGAAGTAAATATTTCATCAAATATATTTACCCACCCTGTTGGACACAGCAATTAGGTGTTTTTTCAACCTCTCCTTTTAGCAACACCTTAGTTGAAGAATTTATAAAAGCCATTCCTAAAAAGTTTTTAAAAACTACCATTCAGTTAAACAGTAACTGCAACTCTAAACTTTTTTACACAAAAAATAATTTTACACTAGCTTTAAATCAACCTTATCAAGATCTTCACAGAAACTACAGAAAGGACAGAAAAGACAGGTTAAAAAAATTCAAAAAATCAGGATTCTCTATTAAAGAAAACATTAAAACAAAAGACCTTATTAAACTGTTTAAAGAAAATTATTATCAAGAATTAAAAATTAATATCTCGGATTACAACAAACTTGAGAAACTAACTTGTGAAAAAAAATTAAACACAACTATTTTAGGTGTATTTAACGAAAACAATCAGCTTATTTCTGGCTCCTTATTTTTTAAAGATGAAAAAAGAATTTACTATGTTTTTTCTGCCAATAATAAAGCAGGAAACAAGGTACAAGGAAATACTGCTATTTTAGATTTTATGATTCAGAAATACTCCAATTCCGACTTTACATTAGATTTTGAAGGTTCAATGCACCCTGGAATTGCTTCCTTTTTTAAAAGTTTTGGAAGTGAATTAGAGACTTATTACTACTACACTAAAAAAATATAATGAAAGACACCGGAGAAAGACACATTCTTAAAGAAAAATTTAATTCTATAGAAGAATACTACAATCATTTAATGCATTTAAAAACATACATTTATGCTGCAGAAAAAACTATAGGAAAAACCGTTTTAGACATGGGTAGCGGAAGCGGGTACGGAAGCAAAATTCTATCCGAAAAAGCTAAAACAACTATAGGAGTAGATATTGATGAAGAATCCATTAAATATGCAAATGAACACTACTCATCTTATAATACAAATTTCACGACAATTTCTAATTTAGAAAACAAAAAATTTGATATTATAACTTCTTTTCAAGTTATTGAGCATGTTTTTGACCTAAACGAATACGTTAAAACGATATCAAAATATTTAAAAGACGATGGATTAGTATATATATCAACTCCCAACATCGAACATAGATTATTTACTTTTCAGCATCCTTGGAATCAATTTCACATAAAAGAGTTTTCAAGAAAAAGTCTAATAAAACTACTTTCTAAAGAGTTTGAATCTGTTGAAATATATAACATTGGAAGCAAAACTGATATATGCGAATATGAAATAAAAAGAACAAAAAAATTACGTTTTATAACGTTTCCTTTGAGTTTAAAAATATTTCCTCGGAAAATAAAAAACAAACTACTTCAGTATCAATCTAAAATCTTCATCAAAACAAAGAAACTGTTTTTCCAACCAACGATAAACTCTAACAAAACAGATGACTTCACTTTAAAATATTCAATCAACGATATAATAATTACTAAAGAAAATATTAATACGACAGACTTATTAGCAGTCTGTAAATTCAAAAAGAAACCTCTTTCTTATACAGAAAAAATAAAAAAATAAACGAACTAAAATAGCCTATCATCATTGACAAACAAGCTCCTATTAAACCGTAAGAACTTAATAAAAACCAACCAACTATTAAAAGAACAAAACCTATTAAAGATTTTTGAATATTTTCTTTATATCTCCCTAAACCAGAAAAATAATTTCCATATATATTTCCTATCGAATGAAAAAAAACACCAATAGACAAATAACACATACATTCTTTAATTACTCTTATATCTTCTTTTATAACTATCCCCAAAATATTTTCAGGAATTAATAACAAAACAACAATAGCTATAATCGTATAAACCCCTGTGTTTTTAATAGATTTATTGGTTATCCTAATTTTATCTTTAATTTCCTTCATATTTAATATTTCAGAATATTGATTTACTGAAATACTTCTTGATATTATAAGGACAGACTCTGTAATAGACACTGCAACTGAAAACAATCCCAAAGTATAAGCCCCCAACACTTCATATATTATATAATACAAAAATCTATTATTTAACAAATGAACACCAACACTTACCTCATTACCTAGACCATATCTATATATTGATTTCAAAACTTTATCACTTAAGCCTTCTTTTTTATCATCCCTAAACACAAAAAAAACAGATATCAAAAAAACTATTCCAAAAGAAACATACAGGCTAATAACATATGAATTGATTGATCTTAAGCCAACAACAAAAATCATAAAAATCAAACTAGACACAACTAAAGTTGGTTGCAAAAGAAACAAAAAATTGTACCTTTCTATATCTTTTCTTCCTATAAAAATCATTTGATTTGCAGAAAAAAAACCATTTAATACCGCTATAAAATATAAGTGCTTATGAATTGACTCTTTATGAACATACATTAGAACTAGACTTGGCATAACAGCTATTAAAACAGTCCACAAATAAGATGTTCTTATAAGAACATTTAATTTCATTTTTTTAACATGATACGCAATAGTACTACCCGATAAAATATTAACCAAAATTAAAACCAATGACAAGTCTGTTAAAAAAAGACTTATTTTACCTCTTCCATCAGCCCCTAAAACATTTAAGGTTAAAAAAACAATCGCCATATTCACTACAGCAACTCCTCCCCTAACAACTAAAGTTTGAAATATGTTTTTACTTATTTTCAATTATTAACTTTTTGAATAAAACCCAACAATTTTCCTTCGATATGTTCCCATAAGTAGCCTTTTTCTATTTTGGTAACAGCCTTATTAGAAACATCGGCATAAAATATAGGGTCATCTATAAATCGCTGTAACTTTGTTGCTACTTTTTCAGTATCATTTGGCTCTACCAATTCACAAAAATCAGCTTGCACATATCCTTTTTTTAGAGCTTTTAAATTACTGTAAACAACGGGAATACCACAAGCATTATAATGAAAAACCTTAATAGGCAAACACCTTGTGTTTTCTATATCGTTATCTCTTAAATCTAAAGCTACATCAAAACTCAAAATAGCCTTACTAAAATCTTCAAAAGGAACCATTTCATTTATCTCAACATTTAAACTTGGGTATTTTTCTATTAGGTTTCTAAAACCTATACGTTCCTGTTTTAAAAACGTTTTTCCAACAAGTACCAACACAACTTTAAGATCAGGGTTGTTTACTCTTAAACTTTCAGCTACCTTAAAAACCCTATTTATCCCTTTTTCTTCACTAAACTTTCCAGAATACCCAACCCTAAAAATTTTAGACAACAATTTCTTTCCTTTTAAAGAAACATATTTTCTCTTTGGATAATAAGAAATAATTTCTTTTGGTTTTAATGGAAATAAAAAATCATATATCTTTTTTTTATAATATTCTCCTACAATAAATCCATCTACTAAAGAGGCTGCATATAGATTAAAAACAAACATCGTAAAGAACTTAGTCGTTTTTGATATAAAATTTAAATCGTATAAATTCTTTTTTGACGGATACCACTCTGTTACATCATAAATAATTTTACAAGATGGATACTGTTCTTGAAATTTTTTAGCAGCTAGAATAGGGAGTGGTTCTCCACAAATAATCATTTCAGGACTTAACAAAATCAACTGTTCGCAAAACCAACTAACCCTTTCTCTTCTAGACAACTCATCTCCCTTTATCCAATACGTATCTTTTAAGTTAAAATTTTTATCGCCATAAGTAGAACAAACATCAACCTTAAAGTTTTTTCTCTCTAACGTATCTTTGATATGAAAAAAAATCCTATCATCATTTACATAATGACTAGACGTTAAATAAATGACTTTTATTTTATTAATCATCACCTACTTCTTTTCATATTTATCACCCCACCTATCTTTCATTATTTTTCTAAACTCATTTTCACGAGCATTCACCCCAGGATTGTATAATGATAGTCCTTTTAATTCATCTGGTAAAAACTCTTGTTCTATAAAATTACCTGGATAAGCATGAGCATATTTATATTCTTTACCATAATTCATATCCTTCATCAATTTAGTAGGTGCATTTCTTAAATGCAAAGGAACGGGTAAATCTCCTGTTTGTTTAACAACTTGTATCGCTTTATTAATAGCCTCGTAACTTGCGTTGCTTTTTGCCGAATTAGCTAAATAAATAGCACATTGACTTAATAAAATTCTAGCTTCTGGATAGCCAATAGTCGTTACTGCCTGAAATGTATTGGTTGCCATAATTAAAGCTGTTGGATTGGCATTACCAATATCTTCTGATGCCGATATTAACATTCTACGAGCAATAAACTTTACATCTTCTCCACCCTCTACCATTCTTGCCAACCAATATACCGCTCCGTTAGGATCAGACCCTCTGATGGATTTTATAAAGGCCGAAACTATGTCGTAATGCTGTTCTCCTGTTTTATCATATCGTACTACATTTCGTTGTACTTTTTCTAAAACCAAATCATTGGTAATTTCAACTCCTTCTTCCTCAGAAGCGACTATCAACTCAAAAACATTTAGCAGTTTTCTAGCATCACCGCTAGACACCTGTAACAAGGCATCAATTTCTTTTAAAACCACCTTCTTTTTAGCAATTACCTCATCTTTTTCCATGGCTCTTTGCAGCAAAGCCTCCATATCACTCTTATCAAACGGGTTTAGAATATAAACTTGGCAACGAGACAGCAAAGCCGGAATCACTTCAAAACTCGGATTTTCGGTAGTAGCTCCAATCAACGTTACCCAACCTTTTTCTACAGCTGCTAACAAAGAATCTTGTTGAGACTTACTAAATCTATGAATCTCATCAATAAACAAAATAGGATTTTTTGTTGTAAACAAACCTCCACTTTGCTTGGCTTTATCTATTACCTCTCTAACATCTTTTACTCCCGAATTAATCGCACTTAAAGTAAAAAAAGGTCGCTTAGAGGTTTCTGCAATAATATTTGCCAACGTTGTTTTACCAATACCTGGAGGCCCCCATAAAATTAACGAGGGAATAATTCCTTTATTGATATGGTTAGTCAACACCCCTGTTTTACCTACAAGATGTTGCTGACTAATATAGTCTTCTAATGTTTTAGGACGAATACGTTCTGCTAAAGGTTGATTCATAAAGTAAATATACGAGTTACAACTAGCAATTAACAATTGATGATTGGCAATTATTTTTAACTTTTAAACTGCTTTCATTCTACTTTTCAATACGTCAATTACTTTACTTATTTTTGACCTCATAAAAATACAGAAACATGGCAACACAAAAAATAAGTTTAAATTGGAAAGAAGGGGTATATTTTGAATCTGAAGGACCAGGAGGAATAGTTCCTATTGATGGTTCCGAAGAAGTAGGTGGACAAGGAAAAGGGTTAAGACCAAAAGCATTAATGTTATCTGCGCTAGCGGGTTGTTCTGGAATTGACGTAGCTTCTTTAATAAAAAAAATGCGTATTGATGTAGATACTTTTGATATTGATGTTGAGGCAGAACTAACAGAAGAACATCCAAAATTCTACCACAAAGTATGGGTAAACTTTAATTTTTACGGAGATAATTTAAACGAAAAGAAAATAGAAAAAGCAGTTACCTTATCTGTAGACACCTATTGTGGTGTAATGGAAATGTTTAGACAGTTTGCTACTGTAGAAACTAAAATTAATTATTTTCCTAAGAAATAATTTTAAACCTTTAAGATGTCAATAACAAAAGAATCTGAGTTAGTTGGAATGAAAAAAATTAGTGAGGTTGTTGGCACCACACTAAAACTAATGATAGCATATGCTAAAGTGGGCATGTCTACCAAAGAGTTAGATGAATATGGAGGAGAAATTTTAAAAAAATATGGAGCAAAATCTGCCCCTTATGAAACCTACAATTTCCCTGGCTACACCTGTATTAGTGTAAATGAAGAAGTAGCGCACGGAATTCCTGCTAAAGATAAAATTCTTAAAGAAGGAGATTTAATAAATATTGATGTTTCTGCTGAATTAAATGGTTTTTGGTCTGACAATGGATGTTCTTTTGTACTAGGAAAAGACATTTACAACCATCAACCTCTTGTAAACGCTTCTAAAAACATCCTAAAAAAAGCCATTAGCAATATTAAAGGCGGGGTAAAAATAGCAGACATCGGACAGCTTATCGAAACAGAAGCTAAGAAAAATGGCTTTAAAGTAATTAAGAATTTAGCAGGACATGGTGTAGGAAGAAGTTTACACGAAGAACCTGAAAACATCTTAAATTACAGAGTAAAAACAAATCGTGAGAGGTTTAAGAAAAATACAACTGTTGCTATAGAAACTTTTATTACTACAAAATCTACCATTGCATTGGAGTTAAATGATGGTTGGACTTTGGTTGGTGACAAAGGTGGCTATGTAACCCAACACGAACAAACTATTTTAATTACAGATCATAACCCTGTAATTCTTACAGAATCTAACGGAATTTGGAATTAACCAACATATAAAAAAAGGAAAGCAATTTAGCTTTCCTTTTTTTATATGTTTTTAGTAAACCACTTACCAACTAAATACTTCGCTAATTTTAAATATAAAACAGCTTCTAAAATTCCTAAAGCATAACCGCATATAATATCTACAGGATAATGTTTTCCCATATATATTCTACTATAAGCAAAAAGTAATGGATAGATATAAAATAAAACTGTCCATTTAAATTTATCCTTAAACAACAAATACATAAAAGTAGTTACTGCCATAGAAGTGGTTGCATGTCCTGATACAAAACTAAAACTACGAGAACATTGTAAAATTCTAATTTGCTCCATAACCCCTACTTGCCAACACGGTCTTGGTCTTTCAAAAGTATGTTTAAAAACATTTACCAAAACATCAGACAAACCAGCCATAATGCAAATAAACAAGAACAGAAATAATCCTTGTTTCCAAGTAAAGTTTTTTATTAGTAAAAAAAGCCAAAAAAGAAAAAGGGGAATCCAGTTTAAAGGTTTGGTAATTGCCAACCAAAAAGCATCATAGGCTTCACTCCCAAAATGATTTAGATATATCAATAATTGCTCATCTGCTTGAATAATAGCATCAATAAAACTCATTACTTCATTCGTTTTATAGGCCCTGTAAAATCATCAATACTAGATTTAACATCATCAACAGCATCTTTTACATCTTTGGTTACATCTAAGTCTATTCCGTTTTTTGTTGCAGAGCTATTAATTTCTCTTTTGATATCATTCGTAGCGTTTTTAACTTGATTGATTCCTTTTGCCAATCCTCTTGCTATTTCAGGAATTTTATCTGCACCAAAAAGCATTACTACAAGTAGTAAAATAATAAAGACTTCTGGACCTCCAATAAATAAAAACATATCGTTCAAATTTTATGTAACAAAGATAGTAGGAATAATTGACTTTTTATGGTTTTATAATTCCACAAAAAAGACCTCATAAATGAGGCCTTTTTTTATAACTAACATTGTATGATTAGCTTAATTTTATTTGATTTTGTTTCATTAAGATATGAATATCTTCATCAACTACTTCTTTTTTAGTATCTGCATAATCTAAGAATTTAGGATACACAGTATCTAGCTCTAACTTAGTCAACTCATATCCAACGTTTTTAGCTCTATAAGCCAAAGCTGCTCTACCACTACGTGCTGTTAACACAATAGCAGATTCTGTAACTCCAACATCAGCAGGATCCATAATTTCATAAGTTTCTCTATTTTTAATCACTCCATCTTGATGAATTCCTGATGAGTGAGCAAAGGCATTAGAACCAACTACAGCTTTGTTTGCTTGTACAAACATCCCCATATGCTCTTGTACCATTTGAGAAGTACTATATAAAAGTTTAGTATTTACTCCTGTATCTAAATTTAAGTCCGGGTGTTGCTTCATAATCATCACCACTTCTTCTAGTGATGTATTTCCTGCTCTTTCTCCAATACCATTAATAGTACACTCAATTTGACGAGCTCCATTAATAGCTCCTTCAATAGAGTTTGCAGTAGCCAAACCTAAATCGTTATGACAGTGACAAGACAATACTGCCTTTTCAATCCCTTTAACGTTTTCTTTTAAATATTTAATTTTTGCTCCATATTCGTGAGGCAAACAATAACCTGTAGTATCAGGAATGTTTAATACTGTTGCACCAGCTTTAATAACTGCCTCGCAAACTCTTGCTAAATATTCATTATCAGTACGTCCTGCATCCTCAGCGTAAAACTCAACATCTTGCACAAAAGTTTTAGCAAACTTAACCGCTGCTACTGCTCTTTCTATAATTGCATCTCTGTTAGAGTTAAACTTAAATTTAATATGAGAATCAGAAGTACCAATTCCTGTATGAATTCTTGGTCTAATAGCATGCTTTAAAGCTTCTGCAGCAACTTTGATATCGTTTTCTACAGAACGAGTCAATCCACAGACCGTTGCATTCTTTACCAATCTAGCAATCGCATCAACAGATTTAAAGTCACCTGGACTAGAAACTGGAAATCCTGCCTCAATGATATCTACCCCTAATAAATCTAAACGCTCTGCAATAATTAACTTTTGCTCTGTATTTAGTTTACATCCTGGAACTTGCTCTCCATCTCTAAGAGTAGTATCAAAAATCTGTACGTGATCCTTAGCCATTTTACTTATCTTTTTTACTTTAAGCTAACAAAAATAAGGTTCTAGTAAAGCGAGTGAAAGCTTAATAAATTACCTTTCCCTTAGCCAAAACAAACATTAAACCACAAACACTAACAATTACAAGGGAATACACATAATAAGTTTACGACACCCAACGTTAAAAATCTGAATATTTTTGTATTTTTGAACTATCCAACACGGGAAACATCACCATGAAAAAAGAAAAAAAAGATCCATTATTCTCACTAATCAAATCGTTAAGCAAATCCGAAAAGAGACAATTTAAGTTATATGCAGGTAGATTAGAAGGGAATACCCAATCTAACTTTATGGCTTTATTTGTTTTAATGGACAAATTAAATGTGTACGATGAGAAGTTAATTCTATCTAAAACAGGAATTAAAAAGCAACAAATATCTAATACTAAAGCTCATTTATACCGTCAAATTTTAATAAGCCTTAGATTAAGTCCTATACATCAAAACAGCATTACTCAAATTAGAGAACAAATAGATTTTGCTACAATTTTATATACTAAAGGACTATATAAACAAAGTTTGCGTTTGTTAGACAAAACCAAAAGTGTTGCTGTAACTAAAGAACAATACAACTTGGCTTATGAAATTATTGAGCTAGAAAAAGTTATTGAATCTCAATACATTACACGTAGTATGAGTGACCGTGCCGATACTTTAGCAATTGAAGCTAAAAACATCAACCAAAAAAACATGGTTACTTCCAAGCTATCTAACCTTGCTTTACAACTATATAGTTGGTTTTTAAAACACGGATATGCTAGGAATGATAACGACACTCATACTGTTGAAAAATATTATAAAGACAGAATTCCTAAATATGCTTTTTCTGAATTAGGATTTACTAGTAAGATGTACTTATATCAAGCCAATTTATGGCAAGGATTTATTACACAAGATTTTTTATCATGTTACCGAAATTCCCAAAAACTAGTACAGCTCTTTCATGATTTACCTGATATGAAAAAATTGCATCCGGTATTTTATTTAAAAGCAGTAAACTATTTATTAGAGTCATTATTCTATCTCCAAAAAAAAGATAAGTTTCAAGAAATATTAAACGAGCTAACCTTAGAAATTACCGAGGAAAAAATATTTTCATCAGAAAACACACAAAACCTTTGTTTTTTATACTTATATCAGCACAAAATCAACTCTTTTTATCTAACAGGTGAGTTTAGTAAAGGAACTGAATTTGTAGAAGATGTTTTAACAGAACTAAACAAAACTGATAAAAAAATTGATGCCCATCACGTCATGTTATTTTACTACAAAATAGCCTGTATGTATTTTGGAGCTGGTGATTATGAACATTGTATTTTTTATTTAAACAAAATTATCAAAAACAAAGATTTAAAAATGCGTGAGGATTTACTTTGCTATACGCGAGTATTAAACTTAGTTGCTCATTACGAATCTGGTGATGATGAATACATTGAAGAATTAATCAAGTCTACTTATAAGTTTTTATTAAAAATGAACAACTTATACGAAGTACAAAGAAAGATGATTAAATTCTTAAGAAACCTAAGTAATTTGTACCCTCATGAACTAAGAAAAGCTTTTAAAAATTTATATGAAGAACTAAAAGTTTACGAAGACCACCCATACGAAAAACGTTCTTTTCTATACTTAGACATTTTGTCTTGGCTAGAATCTAACATTAAAGGTGTACCGGTTGAAGAAATTGTAAAACAAAAAATATTAAAAGCTAGACATTGAAATACCTAAACGATCATTATTATTTAATTCAACTACAATATTTAGGGTTTAGATTCCACGGATGGCAAAAGCAACCTAATGTAAAAACTGTTCAAGAGTATATAGAAAAAACCCTGCGTTTTATATTTAAGCATCAAGATTTTAAAACTTTAGGAGGAAGCAGAACCGATGCAATGGTTTCTGCAAATGATGCCTATTGTCATTTAATCACAAAAGAATTTTATGACACCAATTGGCTTACAAAAGAATTAAACAAAAATCTACCTAGAGATATCAATATCATTAACATTAAACAAGTAGATGCTTCTTTTGACATGATTGGAGCTGTAAAAATTAAAGAATATCATTACTTATTTTCTCATGGCGAAAGAAATCATCCTTTTGCTGCTCCCATGATGGTTGGAAAAACCAATACTTTAGATATTGACCTAATGCAGCAAGGCGCAAAACTATTTAAGGGCAAACACAACTTTAAAAAATACACCAAAAAACCTAACCCAAATACTGTTTGTGAGCGTGAAGTATTTAGCTCTGAAATTATTAAAAATGATATCTATACTGCTAATTTCTTTCCAAAAGAAAGTTATATATATAAAGTTACAGGCCCTGGTTTTATGCATTATCAAGTTAGAATGATGATGGGAAGTCTGTTTTTACTCGGAAGCGGAGAAATGAATTTAGAAACATTTAAAAAAACACTTAGTCACTGGGATGATGAATTAGTTCTTAACGAAATTGCTCCTGCTAGCGGATTAATTCTTCATAAGAATACGCTACACACTCAAAATCAATAAAGTAAAATAGTTTTACACTATTGTTTTATTTTAAATAAAATGTATATATTTGCAGCCGATTACCAAAGAGGTAATCCGCATAATAATCATTTACAAAAATATTAGCATGTATTTATCACAAGAGAAAAAAGCGGAAATTTTCGCTAAACACGGAAAGTCAGCAAATGACACTGGTTCTACAGAAGGACAAATTGCATTATTCACTTACAGAATTGCACATTTAACTAACCACTTAAAGGCTAACAGAAAAGACTACAACACTCAACGTTCATTAGTAAAGTTAGTTGGTAAACGTAGATCTTTATTAGATTACTTAGTAAAAACAGACATTTTACGTTACCGTGCAATTATCGCAGAATTAGGATTAAGAAAATAATTCAAGATATAACATATAAAGAGAGGCTTAATCGCCTCTTTTTTTTATTTTAGACACTTCGCTGATATTTTATATCAGTTTACACAAAATAAGAGGTCAGGACAAAGCTTCTGATTCCATTGTTAACAAAAAACCCTACAACAACACAACATTTTTGTTAAACAATAACCGTTGAATTTTCTTATTTAATTCAACATTTAAAACATTTTATTTATGATACCTAAGGTATATAAAGAAGTTATCGAATTAGGAGACGGGAGAACCGTATCTATCGAAACTGGAAAATTAGCAAAACAAGCTCATGGTAGCGTTGTGGTGCAAATGGGAAATGCAATGTTACTTTGTACTGTAGTTTCTAACTACAAACAATCAGACGTAGATTTTTTACCATTAACAGTAGATTATAGAGAAAAATTTGCAGCTGCAGGTAAATACCCTGGAGGTTTCTTTAAAAGAGAAGCTAGACCAAGTGATGACGAGGTATTAACTATGCGTTTAATAGACCGTGTATTACGTCCTTTATTCCCAAAAGATTACCACGCAGAAACTCAAGTAATGATTCAATTAATGTCTCATGACCCTGAAGTTATGCCAGATGCATTAGCAGGATTAGGTGCTTCTGCAGCAATTCAATTATCAGATATTCCTTTTGAAACTCCAATTTCAGAAGCTCGTGTAGGTAGAATTAACGGAGAATTCGTAATCAACCCAACAAGAGCTCAATTAGCGGAATCTGACATCGATATGATGATTGGTGCTTCTGCTGATTCTGTAATGATGGTTGAAGGAGAAATGGATGAGATTTCTGAAGAAGAAATGGCTGATGCCATTAAATTTGCTCACGAAGCGATTAAAGTACAATGTGCTGCCCAAGTTAAATTAGCAGAAGCATTTGGAAAGAAAGAAACTCGTGAATACACTCAAGCTGAAGAAAACGAAGAATTAGCTGCTCGTATCAAAGAATTAACTTACGATAAATGTTACGCTATTGCTGCGAAAGGAACTTCTAAAGTTGAAAGAACTGATGCTTTTGAAGCTGTTAAAGAAGAAGTTTTAGCTACTTTTTCAGAAGAAGAAAAAGAGGAGTACGGAGACTTAATTGGAAAATACTTTAACAAATCTCAAAAAGAAGCTGTTCGTGAATTAACATTAGCAGAAGGTTTACGTTTAGATGGTCGTAAGACAACTGAAATTAGACCAATTTGGGGAGAGGTAGATTATTTACCTTCTACTCACGGATCTTCTATTTTTACTCGTGGAGAAACTCAAGCTTTAGCAACTGTAACTTTAGGAACTTCTAGAGATGCAAATATTATTGACTCGCCTACTCACGAAGGAGAAGAAAAATTCTATTTACACTATAACTTCCCTCCATTCTGTACTGGTGAAGCTAGACCTTTAAGAGGTACTTCTCGTAGAGAGGTTGGACATGGAAACTTAGCACAAAGAGCATTAAAAGGAATGATTCCTGCTGAATGTCCTTACACTGTAAGAGTTGTTTCAGAAGTATTAGAATCTAACGGTTCTTCTTCTATGGCTACTGTTTGTGCAGGTACTATGGCTTTAATGGATGCTGGAGTTCAAATTACAAAACCAGTTTCTGGTATTGCAATGGGATTAATTTCTGATGGTAGTCGTTACGCTGTATTGTCTGATATTTTAGGTGATGAAGATCACTTAGGAGATATGGACTTTAAAGTAACTGGTACTGCTGATGGTATTACTGCTTGTCAGATGGATATTAAAGTAAAAGGATTGTCTTACGAAATTTTAGTAAATGCTTTAAAGCAAGCTAGAGAAGGACGTTTACATATATTAGGGAAAATTACAGAAGTAATTGAAACTCCTAACACTGATGTAAAAGCGCACTCTCCTAAAATGATTACTAGAGTAATTCCTAACGATTATATTGGTGCATTAATTGGACCTGGAGGTAAAAACATTCAAGAATTACAAAAAGAAACAGGATGTACTATTGTAATTAATGAAGACCCTAAAACAACTGAAGGAATTGTTGAAATTTTAGGAACTAACCAAGAAGGAATAGACAAAGTATTAGCTAATATTGAGTCTATGTTATTCAAACCTGAAGTTGGTGAAAAATACGAGGTAAAAGTAATTAAAATGTTAGATTTTGGAGCCGTAGTAGAATATACTCAAGCACCAGGAAACGAAGTTTTATTACACGTAAGTGAATTGGCTTGGGAACGTACAGAAAATGTTACGGATGTAGTAAACATGGGTGATGTATTCGAAGTAAAATACTTTGGTAAAGATCCTAAAACTCGTAAAGAAAAAGTTTCTAGAAAAGCTTTATTACCAAAACCTGAAGGTTTTAAACCAAGACCTCCAAGAGAAAACAACGACCGTGGTGGGCGTGACAACAGAGGAAAAGACAATCGTAGAGACGATAGAAAACCTAGAGAAGAGAAAAAAGCTGAATAGTTTTTATTCTTAGAAATACAAAAAGCACCTCAAATGAGGTGCTTTTTTAGTTTTACAATTATATATTATTTTACAATCACAAAATCTGTTCTTCTATTAGATTCGTGTTCTTCCTCGGTACATTCAGCATTATCAGAACATTCATTAATTAATTTTGTTTCACCAAACCCTTTAACAGAAACAATCCTTTCTGGAGCAATTCCCTTAGACAAAAGATACTCTCCTACTGATTTTGCTCTCCTTTCAGACAATCTTAAATTATAACTCTTACCTCCTCTTGAATCGGTATGTGCTTCTAACTTAAATATATCTTCTGGGTATTTATTTAAATAATCAATAGCAACTTGTAATTGTTTTTCTGCACGTGGAGTAATGCTTGCATCATCATATTCAAAATACACAGGTTCTAAATTGATTTTAACATTTCCGTACTTATCCTCTATCAATTCTTTTTCTAAATAAAAATCCTTATCAACTGGATTAAGATTTTGAACTCCAGTCAAACTAACAATACCATTATCAGAAACATGTCCTTCTTTTACTACATGGAATTTATAATCCTGATCAATAGGTAATAACACCTTATAAGCTCCCAAACTATCTGTTGTAAACGTATTAATTAACTTTCCAGACATATCCGAAACATGAACTTTAGCATTTGAAAGTTTTATAAATGTCTTTTTCTCTATGGCAAAACCACTAATCTCAACCTTTTTTAAAGATTTGGTTTCTATAAAAGAATAAATATCATCATCTCCTTTACCGCCTTTTCTATTAGAAGATAAATACCCTTTAACGGTATAGTCATCAACACTACTAATTTGATATGAAAAATCATCATCTATAGAGTTAATAGGCTCTCCCATATTTACAGGTAAGGTAAATTCGTTATTTTTTATTTCAGATTTATACACATCTAAACCTCCATAACCCGTAAAAATATTTGATGAAAAATATAAGTTTTGATTGTGAACTATAGGAAACATTTCATTAGCAACAGTATTGATATTCTCCCCTAGATTTATTGGTTCAGAAACAATAACTTCTCCTTTTAATTCTACATAATAAATATCTGTACCTCCATATCCACCTGGTCTGTCCGAAACAAAATACAATCTGCTCTGCTTCTCATCAAAATAAGGCTGTCCATAAGAATATCCATCATGTTTTTTAGGATAATTATATAACTCTCTGTCTTTTTCATTTCCATTCATAAAACCATAAACAATTCTAAAAGTATTTTTATTTTCAGTAAATACTAATTTTCTATTTTCTTCTACAGACTGTGTATAAAAAATCCTATCATAATTTTTATCGTATGACGGTGAAGAAAAATGTAAATCATCGGACTTGTTAAATTTCTGGATTGATAAAGAATCTATCTCTCCTTTACCATTAACTTTGGCTAAATACATATTAATATATGGCTGTTTTATTGATTTATACACTTTGGTAAACCCTTTATTTTCTCTAGAAGATGAAAAAACAACACTAGAATCTGAAAGAAAACAAACTCCAAAATCAGAAAACTTAGAATTGATATCTAAATTTTTTAGCTCATACTCACTAACCATTTTAGAAAATTCTTCATTTTTAGAAGTTGACATTTTATACCTTTCTCTAATTTCTTTAGAGAACAAATTTAATCTTAAATCAATCGCATCTTCTATTAGCGCTTTTTTATACCCTCCTCTTTTTAAAGATTCAAAATACCTATTCATCTCTAATAAGCTTAACTCCCCCCCTCTATACAAATAGGTGGTATATTTTTCTGCCGCTTGTTTAAACCTTCTTGTGTAATAACAACTGTTAGCCAAATTTAGCAACTGACTATTTTTAAGCTTATTCTCTTTTTCGAGTTCTGAATATTCTTTATAAGCTACATTATAACTCATTTTGGCAAATGCCTTATCTGCTTTTTTCTTAATTGCTGTTTGTCCATAAAAACCCCACGAACAACTAAACAACAAACAATAAATTAATAATTTCTTTTTCATAGTGTATTATTTTAATAAAACCTTGGTGATTGAATTGTTTTTAGTTTACTAGGAATTGTAAATCGAAGCATAATTTCATGAGATCCATCGTCAGACGTTGATAACTCACTTAAAGTATAATCATAAGAATATCCTATATAAAAACTTCTTGACAACTGAAGACCTGCTAATAAACTTACAATCTCAGTTGACCTATACGAAAGTCCTAAACGAACAATATCATTAATTAAAAAGTTGGCAGAATAATCAACTACTAAAGGAGATTTGTTTGAGAACCTAGTCAATACTGCTGGTTTAAATTTTAGATATTGAGTAATATCAAAAACATAACCTCCCATTAATAAGAACTGTAAATTCTCATCAACTATTCCACCTCCGTTTACAGAATAATAACTAGTCTTAAGAAGATTCGGTACAGACAAACCTACATACCACTTATCTGCATAAGTCATGATTCCAACTCCTAGAACTGGATCAAACTCATTCTTTTTATTATCTAATAAAGGGTCATTATTATCAACCGCTGTCCCCTCATCAAAATTAATATTCAGTAATGATCCTCCTCCGCTTAACCCAAAAGAGGTAAATACTTTTGGCGATAATTTTAACTCATAAGAAAAATTTGCCGTAAGAAAGGTCTGAGAAGTCGGACCAATTTCATCGTGAATCACATTAATACCAGAACCTATACCTCTGTACCCACTAGGAAATAAAGCAGAAAAGGTTAATGTTTTAGGAGCTCCTTGCACTCCTGACCATTGAGACCTTCCTAAGGCTGTAAATGTAATATCTTCCTGTGTACTTATATAAGCAGGATTATATGTCATTGTATTATTTACATATTGCGTATACTGTGGCTCATCTTGAGCATTTACACTAACCACCATAATTAAAGTGATTATTAAAAAAAGGTGTTTTGAATAATTTATTTCTTTTTTCATCATTTTAATTATTTAGTTATTTGAATCCAACCTGTTTTTGGCTTACTACCATTATTAAGTTCTAAATGATAGAAATACGTTCCATTTGGCAATTGCTCTCCTTTTTTAATAATGGTACTTGTTTGATTAGCAACTCCATCCCAATCATTTTTATAATTTGCTTTTTTATACACTAGCGCACCATATCTATCAAAGATTTCTAACATGGTGTTATCATAGTTTTCAATACAAGAAATCATTAAACAATCATTCATCCCATCACCATTTGGTGTCATATGGTTGTATACTTTTAAACAAGATGGCTCTACCAATATTTCTACACTATTGTTTGCTGTACTAGCATCTAAAGGAGTTGAATCAATAATTGCCG
The DNA here is from genome assembly GCF_001697185.1 of Wenyingzhuangia fucanilytica. Classification (GTDB taxonomy): domain Bacteria; phylum Bacteroidota; class Bacteroidia; order Flavobacteriales; family Flavobacteriaceae; genus Wenyingzhuangia; species Wenyingzhuangia fucanilytica. The sequence goes on from NZ_CP014224.1 coordinate 3,026,934, forward strand.
CTGTATTTAGGTAATTTCCTGATGAATTTACTTTTACCTTTAAGATCATTTCAGCGTCATCATTTCCTGATAGTGTAGGAATATTCCACATACCTGTTGATGAATCGTAAGCTCCCATGGTAGTAGAACTACTCACATATGTAAATCCGCTTGTTAAAATTTCCGAAATATTTACATCCATAAACATCGTAGATGAAGAAGTATTTATAACTCTTACGGTAAACGTAATTTCCTCTTCAATCTCTGGATTGATATTATTTACCTCACTAGTAATTTCTAAATCTTCTGTACTTCTCGATGATGTACAAACATCTGTAACTCCAATATCAAATGTTTTTACATTGCTTAAATAACATCCACCTGTTATCTCTACGTCTATTTTTGTATTTGATAAACTCAGCCATTGAATTTCGATAGTATGGTCATTACTAGAACCACCTGAAATAACGTTTCCTCCTGTTACTGTCCAGGTGTAAGGAGCTAAGCCTGTTGGCAACTCATACGTTTCAGTATTTCCTAAACACACACCGTTTAATGTTCCTACCAACGCTAAATCAAAACCTAATATCACATCTACTTTTAGTCTTGTTGTACTCTCACAACCGCCTTCTAAATTTGCGGCATAATAAGAAGTTCCGTCTACTAATAAATCCGTATTTGCATAGGCTGTTCCTCCACTAGCTTGATTATACCAAACAATGGTTCCACTTGCTGTAGCATCTAAATCTGCAATAGTTGGATCTACCGTTGTACAAAAACTTTGAGTAATCTCTGTTGTTGTTGGAATAGCTGGACCATTTACCGCTACCTCAATTTTTAACCTTGTAGGGCTCTCACAACCTCCTTCTAAATTTGCAGCATAATATTCTCCTCCATCAATCAAAACATCAGTACTCGCATAAGCTGTTCCTCCACTTGCTTGATTATACCATACAATGGTTCCACTTGCTGTAGCATCTAAATCTGCAATAGTTGGACTATCAATTGCACAAAAACTTTGATTCGCTCCGACTGTTGTAGTTGGAGTTGCTGGGTTTGAAACAGATACGGAAACTTCTAATCGAGAACTACTTTCACAACCTCTATCTAAATTTACGGCGTAATATTTATCTCCATCCACTAAAACATCTGTAGATGAATAAGCTGTTCCTCCAACTGCTTGGTCATACCATATAACTGTTCCACTTGCTGAAGCATCTAAATCTGCAACAGTTGGATTATTTACTGCACAAAAACTTTGTGTTGCTCCAACAGTAGTAGTTGGTGTTGATGGATTTGCAACTTCTACAGTTACTTTTAACCTTGTATCACTTTCACAACCTCCTTCTAAATTTGCAGCATAATATTCTCCTCCATCAATCAAAACATCAGTACTCGCATAAGCTGTTCCTCCACTAGCTTGATTATACCAAACAACGGTTCCACTTGCTGTAGCATCTAAATCTGCAACAGTTGGATTATTTACTGCACAAAAACTTTGTGCAGCTCCTACTGTAGTAGTTGGTGTTGATGGATTATTAATACTTACAGTTACCTTTAAACGAGAACTACTCTCACAACTTCCATCTAAATTTGCAGCATAATATTCTCCTCCATCAATCAAAGCATCAGTAGCTACGTAAGCTGTTCCGTCAACTGCTTGATTATACCATATAATAGTTCCACTTGCTGTGGCATCTAAATCGGCAACAGTTGGATTATTTGCTGCACAAAAACTTTGAGCTGCTCCAACTGTAGTTGTTGGAGTTGTAGCATCTGAAATAGACACCGAAACTTCTAACCTTGTACTACTTTCACAAGTTCCAACAGTATTTGCCGCATAATATTTATCCCCGTTTACCAAAACATCTGTATCGGCATAAGCTGTTCCTCCAATTGCTTGATCATACCATGTAATTACTCCCGTAGCAACATCAGCAGACAAATCTGAAATTTTAGGATTATCTACTGTACAAAAACTCTGTGTAGCTTCTGTAGTAGTTGGTACAGCAGAATCTCCAATTTCAACTGTCACTTCTAATCTAAGACTACTTTCACAACTACCATTTATATTAGCAGCATAATATGTGTTTCCATTCACTAACACATCTGTATCAGCATAAGCTGCTCCACCAACTGCTTGATTATACCATGTTACCGTACCACTTGCTGTAGCATCTAAATCTGCTACTGTTGGTGCGTCAACAGTACAAAAACTTTGTGTTGTTTGTGTTGTAGTTGGCACCGCTGCATCAGAAACAGTCACAGTAACTTCTAACCTTGAACTACCTTCACAAGTACCATCTGAATTTGCAGCATAATATGTATTTCCATTCACTAATACATCAGCCGAAGTATAGGCCGTTCCTCCAATTGCCTGATTGTACCAAATTATAGTACCACTTGCAGTAGCATCTAAATCTGCAATGGTTGGGGCATCAACAGCACAAAAACTTTGATTCGCATTTACAGTTGTTGGAATTGTTGGATTTGTTACTACTGCAGTAACTTCTAACCTTGAACTACTTTCACAACTACCAACAGTATTTGCTGCATAGTATTTTTCACCATCCACCAATACATCCGTTGAAGTATAAGCTGTTCCTCCAATTGCTTGATCATACCATGTAATTACTCCTGCAGTAACATCGGCTGATAAATCTGAAATTTTAGGATTATCTACTGCACAAAAACTCTGCGTGGCTTCTGTCGTTGTAGGAGTATCTGAATCTGAAACTGCAACTGTTACTGCAACTCTTGAAAGACTTTCACAACTTCCATCTAAAGTTGCTCCATAATAAACTGTTCCATTAGTTAAGGCATCTGTACCAGCATATGCTGTTCCTCCTGTTTCTTGATCATACCAAATAACAGATCCTATTCCCACCGTAGCTGCTAAATTTGCTACTGTAGCATTTTGAATGGTACAAAAAGCTTGATTATCCTCCCCTGGACCAAGTGTAGGAGGAGCAGGTGTAATTTTTGCTCCAAATAAATCTACTTGTTGAGCCAAGTTAACACCTAGTGGGGAAACCAAAGTAACTCTTAACTTATCAAACTGAACTCCAGGAGTTACAGAAACCTTACTAATATCACCTCCTGCAGAAGGCAACAATGCCAATAAATTTGCGGCATCTACAGTAGTTGAATAAACCACTGCTCCCGCATTATATAAATCGATATTAATATTCTGTAGTACAGCAACATTCACTAAAGCACCTTCTAAACCTCTAATTCTTATCTCTAACTGATCTGTAGAGGTAGCTGTTGTTGGAAATTGAATATCTTGATAAACAGTAGCCAAGGCGCTTACAATCCCTACATTAATTTTAGAATAAGTAGCGTCATCATCATCAATAGCATATTCTGGATTTTCCACCCCTGTAGTTCCCAAAACTCCTAAAGGGTCTAATAAACCTAAACTAATCCCTGTTCCATCATATGAAGTAAAAATTCCACTTGGATTACAAAACATAGAAGCTGAATCCAAGTAAAAAGCATGATGAACATTTATAAAATTACTAGTTCCCAACAACAATGCATTGGTATTGTCTTTTATAACTACCGACTTATAGTCTACAGCAGGAGTAATCGCAAAAAATGTTTCTCCATCTTTATTTCTTACTACTTTAAGAACAGAAGATGAAGTAATATTATCTGATCTACCAGTTACAACCGTATTATTTGAACCATCTAAAGCAGAAACTTCTACAAAATGATCTCCTAAAGCAATAGTTCCAACTACATTTGATAATAATGTACCTAAAGAACCACCCAATAATAAGTCTAATAGACCAGTACCACCATCACCTACTCTTATATAAGTAGTTGTATTGGCAGGTACTGTATTTGGAAACGTTAACTTTAGTTCACCCGCATAAGCACCAATACCAACTGCAATTCCTCCATAGGATCTAACCTTTGCTAGATTGCCGTTATTTGCGGCCGCATTTCCCTCATCATCCACCCGGTTTCCTGAAGAAAGTTCAGTTGCTGTTGTCGCATAAACTTGTTGTGAATAGGTTTTAAATATCCCCAATGCACAAAACAATCCCACTAATAAAATGAGTTTAAAATAATTTTGATTTTTCATAGCATACAATTTAATTATCAACCATTATTTTTATCACCATATACATAAATAAAACATCATTGCATGTTATTAAACATACAATAACCCCTATTCAATTATATCTATAGCTATAATTAAGACAAGATTATTATGAAATTGAAATCAACTCCATAGAACCCTACCTAACAAAAACGGTTTCTCTTTTCTTTATCTCTTAATTACAGAACTTAGAGACTTAGATGAGGATTAATAAAAATATTTTGACTTGGAATTAGGACTGAGAAGTCCTTTTGAATAGTGTTTTTCTTTTTCATAATTATTTTTTTATAGCAATTACTCAAAGCTAACAAATGTTAATTAACAATGCAACTTTCAAACCATCAAAAACATTAATCACTATATATCAAATACTTACGACATACCATTAAAATAACATTAAAAATATTACGTTCTTTTTGTAACAAAAAACAAGATAAGCTCGTATTTAGAAAGACACATTAAAGTTTAACAAGTAAAATTCAATGAGACAACTTAAAATCACCAAGCAGGTTACGAATCGTGAAACGGCTTCTTTAGATAAATACTTACAAGAAATTGGAAAAGTAGACTTAATTACTGCCGACATGGAGGTAGAATTAGCACAAAGAATTAAAGCCGGAGACCAAGCTGCTTTAGAGCGTTTAACAAAAGCTAACTTACGTTTCGTAGTATCTGTTGCAAAACAATACCAAAATCAAGGATTAACCTTACCTGATTTAATTAATGAAGGAAACTTGGGATTAATTAAGGCAGCAAAACGTTTTGATGAAACTCGTGGTTTTAAATTTATCTCTTATGCTGTATGGTGGATTCGTCAATCTATTTTACAAGCATTGGCAGAACAATCTCGTATTGTACGTTTACCATTAAACAAAATTGGTTCTATTAATAAAATCAATAAAATGTACGCTTTCTTAGAGCAAGAAAACGAACGTCCACCATCTGCAGAAGAAATTGCTAAGAAATTGGACATGACTGTGAATGATGTAAAAGAGTCTATGAAAAACTCTGGTCGTCACGTATCTATGGATGCTCCATTAATTGAAGGTGAAGATTCTAACTTATACGATGTATTAAACTCTGGAGAATCTCCAAACCCAGATAGAACGTTATTACATGAATCTTTAAAAGTAGAGATAGAACGTGCTTTAGAAACTTTAACTCCTAGAGAAGCAGACGTTGTTCGTTTGTACTTTGGATTGGGTGAACACCAACCTATGACTTTAGAAGAAATTGGAGAAACTTTTGATTTAACTCGTGAACGTGTTCGTCAAATTAAAGAAAAAGCAATTCGTAGATTAAAGCATACTTCTAGAAGTAAAATTTTAATGACTTACTTAGGTTAGTCTTTCATACTATACAAAAACAAAGATGAGTAAATTAGTAGCTCCATCGGTATTAGCAGCCGATTTTGCAAACATCCAAAGAGATGTAGAAATGATTAACAGTAGTGATGCCGATTGGTTTCATATTGATATAATGGATGGTGTTTTTGTTCCAAATATTTCTTTTGGAATGCCAGTGATGCAGGCTATAAAAAAGCATGCTACCAAACCTTTAGACGTGCATTTAATGATTGTGAATCCAGATCAATACATTAAAACATTTAAAGAAATTGGTGCAGATATTTTAACTGTACATTACGAAGCGTGTACACATTTACACAGAACTATCCAATCGATTAAGGCTGAAGGAATGCAAGCTGGTGTGGCATTAAATCCGCATACTCCTATCTCTGTTTTAGAGGATATCATTCAAGATTTAGACTTAGTGTGTATTATGAGTGTAAACCCTGGTTTTGGAGGACAATCTTTTATTGAGAACACTTATACTAAAGTGCAACAATTAAAGAATTTAATTACGTTTAAAGGTTGTGATACTAAAATTGAAATTGACGGTGGTGTAACTAGTAAAAATGCAAATAACTTGATAGAAGTTGGTGCAGATGTATTGGTGGCTGGTAGTTTTGTTTTTGGAGCAGAAGACCCAATACAAACAGTTAAAGAATTAAAAGAATTGATTAACTAATCATTCCTCTTAATACATTTAAAAAAGCTCCTTTTAATAAGGAGCTTTTTTTATTTCATCAAATGTTAACATTGTGGCTCTTAATAAACTTTCTTTCTATCAAAAGGATTTATATATTTACTATACACAACAAATTTAAGAAAGATGAAATTTTTTATAGACACCGCAAACTTAAGTCAAATTGAAGAGGCTCAAGCCTTAGGAGTTTTAGATGGTGTAACCACCAACCCATCTTTAATGGCCAAAGAAGGAATTAGAGGAGAAGCAAACATTATTAATCATTATAAAACAATTTGTGAAATTGTAGATGGTGATGTAAGCGCCGAAGTAATTTCTACCGATTTTGACGGAATGGTTAAAGAAGGAGAAGCTTTAGCTGCATTACACCCACAAATTGTGGTTAAATTACCTATGATTAAAGATGGTATTAAGGCCTGTAGATACTTTAGTGCCAAAGGAATTAAAACCAATCTTACTTTGGTGTTTTCTGTTGGACAAGCATTATTAGCAGCCAAAGCTGGAGCAACTTATGTATCTCCATTTATTGGTCGTTTGGATGATATTTCTACTGATGGTTTACACTTGATTAGTGAAATTAGAGAAGTTTATGATAACTATGATTTTGAAACTGAAATTTTAGCAGCTTCTGTAAGACACACTATGCATATTGTAGATTGTGCTAAAATTGGTGCCGATGTTATGACAGGGCCATTATCTGCCATTGAAGGTTTGTTAAAACATCCTTTAACAGACAGCGGACTAGCTAAATTTTTAGAAGACGCTAAAAGCTTGTAAAATAAACTCCATAAAAAAAGCGACTCTAAATTGAGTCGCTTTTTTTATGCTATTTCTAAGCTTACTTTATATCCTTCATAAGATCTAACATTAAAAACTTTACCATCTTCAAAAATTAAATATTGACCTTTTACACCTTTTAAAACTCCTTCATAAAAATTCTCTTTGTCTAAATTTAGACTTCCAACTTTTAGAGGATAATTTTCTACAGGATAATTCAGTTCTAAAACATCATCTTCTTGCACATAATACTGTTGTGTTTCTTCGGGTAAAAATTGTCTTAATTCGTGTTTTACTTTAATTAAATCCTCATCGGCTACATTGTTTTTTAACATTTTTTGCCAACTGGTTTTATCACTTACATGATCTTTTAAAGCAACTTCTGTAATTCCAGCTAAATATCTATTTGGCACTTCAACAAAAGGAATGGCTTTATTTGCTCCTTGATCTATCCAACGTGTTGGGATTTGAGTTTTTCTAGTTACTCCAACTTTTACATTGCTAGATAATGCTAAATACACAATATGAGGTTGTAACTGAGCTTTCTCTTCGTAAGCCAAATTTCTGTCTTCTATTCCTAAATGAGCTTTACTCAACTCTGGTTTCATCACCCAATCGGCAACACTAGGTTGTTCGTAAAAACACTCATAACAATGCCCTTGTCTAAAAATCTTTTTCTCCTTTCCACAACTTAAACATTCATACCCTTCAAAAGTAATGGAGATGGATTTATTCATTAATTGATTTAAATTCAATACATGACTATCAGTAGACAAATAATATTGAACTTGATCCTTATTTTCTGTGGTCATTTTAGTTAATACACCGTGGAATTTCATGGAAAAAAGTTATTTTAGTTGTTCAAAGATATTCATTTTTAATCGCATTAGGTACTTTTAAGTCTATGACATTCCCAATACTAAACTCAATTATTTCATGGTTTCTTAAAAAAAGAAAACATCAAGTAGAGCTTTTTTTAAAATACCCTGTAGAAGTTCAGAATGAACAATTACTTAAATTATTAGATTCCGCAGCTAAAACTAGTTATGGTAAAAAATACCATTTTAAAAATATAAACACTTATCAAGATTTTCAAAACCAAGTTCCATTAATGAATTACGAGGCGTTAAGTCCTTATATAGAGGAACAACGCAATACTGGCGAGAGTATTCTTTGGGATAATAAAATTAAATGGTACGCAAAATCAAGCGGAACCACCAATGCAAAAAGTAAGTTTATTCCTGTAAGTGAAGATGCCATTAAACAATGTCATTTTAAAGGAGGAAAAGACATGCTTACTTTATTTTATAATAATAATGAAGATGCTAAACTTTTTACTGGTAAAAACTTACGTTTAGGAGGAAGTAGCGCTGTATACGAAAACAATGAAAGTTACTTTGGAGATTTATCTGCCATTATTATAGAAAATCTTCCGTTATGGGCTGATATGAGTAGCGCTCCTAAACAAGAAGTTGCTCTAATGAGTGAATGGGAAGCAAAAATGGATGCTATTATTGAAGAAACTATTGATGAAAATATTACCAGTTTGGCTGGAGTTCCATCGTGGATGTTAGTTTTGCTAGAAAGGGTTTTAAAACACACTGGAAAAGATAATATTTTAGAAGTTTGGCCTAATTTAGAAGTCTATTTTCACGGAGGAGTAAACTTTTCACCATACAAAGAGCAGTACAAAAAATTAATTCCATCCGATACTTTTAAATACTATGAAACCTATAATGCATCCGAAGGTTTTTTTGCTATTCAAGATCAAAACGATAGTGATGAGTTGTTATTGATGTTAGATTACGGTATTTTTTATGAGTTTATCCCTATGGATGAATACAAGAGCACAAACTCTAAAGCAATTCCTTTATCAGAAGTAGAAATCAACAAAAATTATGCGCTTGTTATTACCACTAATGCTGGTTTATGGAGATACATTATTGGAGACACTATTAAATTTACTTCTACTTTTCCACACAGAATAAAAATAACAGGAAGAACCAAACATTTTATCAATGCTTTTGGCGAAGAACTAATTATTGAAAATGCTGAACAGGCTTTAAAAACAGCTTGTAAAGAAACCAATTCTACCATTAAAGAATATACTGTAGCGCCTGTTTTTATGGATATTAAGACAAAAGGATGTCATGAATGGTTAATTGAGTTTGATGAATTACCAAATTCTCTAGAAAACTTTAAAAATGCATTAGACAAGGCTTTAAAACAAATTAATTCTGATTACGAAGCAAAAAGATATAAAGACATGACTTTAACAAGTCCTGTAATTAGTATTGCAGAAAAGAATTTATTTCACAATTGGTTAAAAAGTAAAAACAAGCTAGGAGGACAACACAAAGTGCCTAGACTTTATAACGACCGAAGTTTTATAGATGAAATTAAATGTTTTTCGCAAAAAGAAAGTATTAATTCTCAAGCGTAACATCTTTTAAAATAGGCTCTATAGTTTCTTTGGGAATATCTTTAATTCTCATAAAAATTAATGCATCAATAGCGTCGTTAAAATCGTTATCAACATTATAAGCTACAAACTTTGAATTTTGTTTGATGTATTGTTTTATCAATACTGGCAAACGCAATTTATCGCCTTCAACCTCTTTAATTATATTGTCTAATTTTCTTACATCGCCATTAATAAAGTTGTTCATATACTCTATTTCATTTGGAGTTAGATCAACCTTAAAAGGATTTTTAGAACTAATAAAAGGCGATACCTCTTCGTTTTTATAATAAGTATCTAAAAAACTCATCATTACTGATTTTGAATAACTAGTAAACAAATTACTAATGGTAGCTCCACCCATTAAATATTCGTATTGAGGGTATTTAACTGTAACCGCTGCAATTCCTCTCCACAACAAAAATAAAGGCATTGGTTTTTGCTGATATTCTGGCACAATAAACGCCCTACCCATTTCAATAGTTTTAGGAAGTTTTTCGTCCATTTCTGAAGTAAACCTAAAAAAAGTAGAAACATAAAAACTTTTAAATCCATTGCGTTTAAAAATCTCTTCTCCCAATCCCATACGATAAGCTCCTACAAATCGTTGATCTGTTTTATTCCATAAAATTAAATGATGGTAATAATCATCATACTTATCTAGATCGCATTTTTTATTAGTTCCTTCACCAATCAATCTAAAGGTCATTTCTCTTAACCTACCAATTTCTTCCATCAAGTTTGGAATTTCATCAGACTTTGTTAAAAAAACCTCATATTCGTTTGAAATAAACAATCTCTTTTTATGATCTCTAATTGCATCTATTTCTTTACAAATATCATCGTGATTCTTAGGTAAAGCAATTTCCTTTGCCTTTTTTATTAAGCGATTTCTGTATTCAGAAATTTGTTTTCTCTTTCTTAAAAAGGATTTAGAAAGTAAATAAGTTTTTCCCCTTAAAAAACTATTTAAAGTGGCAATATCATCTATTTCCGCAATCTCTTTTTCTTTAATAGGAGTTCCTATTTTGATATGGATTACCTGTTTGCTTTTATTATTTAATTCTGATGGAAGTTTTAAGGTTCTTAAAGTTCCACTAATTTTAGCTAATCTATAAAACCAAGTACTATTTTTTGCATGAAAATAAATAGGTACTACAGGTACATTTGCTTTTTTTATCAATTTTATAGCACCTTCTTCCCATTTGTTATCTACATAAATATTTCTCTCTTTAATGGTAGAAACTTCTCCTGCTGGAAAAACTCCCAAAGGATTTCCTTCCTTTAGATGTTTTAAAGCGGCTATTAATCCTTTTACACTTGATATATCATCCTTTCTATCCTCAAAAGGATTTACTGGCAATACAAACGGTTTTAATGGATTAATTTTGTGTAATAAAAAGTTGGCTATTATTTTATAATCAGCTCTTGATTCTAATAAAATTCTTAACAATAAAATTCCATCAATTCCTCCAAGAGGATGATTAGAAATAGTTACAAATGCTCCTTCTTTAGGAATTTTAGCTAAATCCGATTCAGAAATATGATATGTAATTCCATACTCGTTTAACAAACCATCTAAGAAAGGAATCCCTTCTTTGTGTTTGTGTTTATCATAAACCTTATTCGCTTTATTTAGGCGTGTAGCAAATAAAAAAAATCGCCCAACCCAATTACCAATTACTGGTACTTTATTTAGTTTTAATAACGAAGAAAAATCTCTAGAACTCACTAATGGCATAATCCAACCTTAAATCATAATCTACAAGAATAAAAAAAAACTTTCACAAATTGCGAAAGTTTTTTTTATATATCTATTAATAAATTCCCAAGATTAATAAGTCCACATATCAGACTCTAAATCTCTAATTTCATTTTTAATATTTTGTGCTTCTCTTAATTGGAATAAAGAATTTCCTCTGATGTATTCATTAATACTTCTATTTCCAAACATATTCTCTTCTCTAATAATTACTGAAGCAAAATCTCTGATATTTAACAAATAATCAAAAGATTCTGTATAAGCAGCAAAACCACCTTTTACAGGTTGTGCATGATGCAATACGTTTCTAGCGTCTGGATAAAACACCCAAAACAAAGGATAAATTTCATCATCTATCACATCATCTCTACCAATAGTTTGTACATCTGGAGCCAAAGGAGCAATCGCCAATAAACGATAATTCATTTGACTAGTTCTTTTATTAAAATACCAGATTCCTTTAATTTGATAAGCTTGAATATCTTGTGCTTTGATGTAGTTTTTATCAATGTATTCATCAATATTGGTTTCCCCTTGATTTAACATATCATAACCATAGCTAGCAGTATCGACTCTAACTAATTTTTTTTCAATCTCAGAAACAGGCAATTTATTAATAAATTGAGAATCTTCGTAAACCTCAACAATATTTCCATTTCTAATATTTTCTAATAAATTAACAAATAACGATTTAGAAGAAGTTGGATTGTTATCATCATTTACTGGATAATACAAACGAAAGTTTTGTTTTTGATACAAATCAATAGTTTCCCAAACTACTTTAGACCATAGTATATCTCTTTCATCAACATACTCATATGGTAATGGTTTGTCTTGATCTAACCTAACTCGATCATCTGATTTTCTTCCAATTTCTGAAACTTTCTTAGCGTTTAAAAGTCCGTAATTAGACTGAGAAAATGCTATAGAAACTGTTGCAAAAAACAGAAACACGAAGCTATATATTAATTTATTATTTTTCATTCTAGTTATTAATTAGAAATTTCTACACTGATTGGCAACACCTCTTTAAGTTTATAAGATGAGTTTCCTACTATTCCGGCTCTAATACCAAAGATAGTAACAATATCTCCTCTACTTGCAGATGCTATTGCTTTTTGTGCTTGAGCATTCATTCTATCACCATTAACAATCACTGTTGTTTTTCCTGGCACTTTTACTTTAAAGCTTAACACATTTAATTTTAAATCAAAAACAAAATCAGGTAAACCAGCTGCTACAGATGATTTTGCTAAACTTGTTTTTGGCATACTAATAGATCCATACTCTCCACGGATACTAGCCATTGGAGCAGGAATATCTTTAATTCTAAACGTTACAGGTGCAGATTTAATTGTTTCTCCAGAGTCTGTTGTTCCTGTTACATTAATCTGTACAGATGTTCCTCCACCTGGTCTTAATATATAACTAGATCCACTAACTCTTCTTAATCCTGTTGCACTAGCATTAATTTTATTAGCATTAATTCCTGCCATAGAAATGGTAATAGGGTTTTCAATTCCTCTATACACCACATTCATTTTATCTGCAGAAATAACCGCTCCACTTGGTTTTGGCACTACTGCATAATTACTGTTTACAGGTATTTTAACTTCTTTCCCGTTTTCTATAAACGTAAATTCACCAACAATCGTATTTTCTCCAACTTTACCCGATGGTAATGCTAATGAAACTACCCCATTGTTAAAAACCTTTGTATCGTTTAAATCTAATGTTTTACCATTGATTACAACTTTATTAGGAACTTTTGAGTCATCTCTACTAGCTAACAAAACCTCTCCTTCAAATTTTTCACCTTCAAAAAAAGCAGTCTTACTTGGTATTACTAATGCTTTTAAATTATTAGCAGAAGTTGCTTTTTTTAACCTTCCAGAAACAAAATTTGTTAAAGTTTCGTTTTCTATATTCAACACAGTACTTTCCATACTAGACAAAATAGCAATGGTACCGATAGTTGGAATTCCTTTAAAATTATAATCTAACCAAGATTTATTTGCTCCATTAACCTTTGTAGGTTTTGTCTCAAAACTAGCGTTGATTTGATTAACAATATTTGGATAGGCTGAGATTAATTTTAACATTTCTTCTCTATAAGTATCAACTGCAGCTACAAATTTATCTCCTGCTTTATTGTTTTTACCACCTACAAATAAAAATTCATCCATTAAATCACCTTTACCCATTTCCTTTGCAGGTAACTCACCTGTTTCTGGATCAACCGGATTGGCTTCTTTAATCTTGTTTTTTAAGACTCCTATTTCTGCAATAAAATCTTTAGACAAAGATTCTACTTTAGTAGCTGTTTGGAAAATCTCAGCATATTGTGCTGGATTCTCTTTACTCAACTGTTGTAAATCAGCTAAAGTCGCTTTGTTTTTTTCAATTCCTTGTTCTATTGCATCTTCAGATCTTTCGTACATTTTAGAAAATGCTTCCATAACCTCAACAGATACTTGCATTGCTAATAATGCTAGCAATACCAAGTACATAAGGTTAATCATTTTCTGCCTAGGGCTTAATTTTGCTCCTGCCATAAAGATTTAGTTTTTTTAATTTAATACTAGATTTATTTATGATAGAGCTTTATTTATTTCCCATTGCTGATAACATACCTCCATAAACGCTGTTTAAAGAAGCAATATTTTTAGACAAACTTTCCATTTGTCTAGTTAATTCTTCAGATTTTTCAGATACAGAGTTTACCAATTTGGTTTGGTTACTTAATACTTCCATTTGAGCAGATTGTACTTTGTTCATGCTATCTTCTTGAGTAGCATACATAGCATTAATCTTTTCTAAATGATTAGCTGCTGCATTTATTTCTTTGTTGTATTTACTAGTATCTGCAACAGAACCTGAACTTTCTCCAATTTGTTTAGCAGCATCAGAAAGATTGTTCATACTTGTTGTTAACTTGTTAATGACATTTGCATCTAAGTTAGAAGCAGCCAACATTTCATCTATTTTTTTAGTCAACACCCCTTCTGGAGTCTCTTCTTTTTTCTTTTTTGATGAACTTCCACTACCAGTTAATTCAGGATATACCAATGCCCAATCTAATTCTTCTTTGGGTAATGGTTCAAAGGCAGAAATCACAAAAATAACAGCTTCCGTTCCTAAACCAATGACTAACATTTCACTAGAATGTGGCCAATGCATTAATTTAAATAAAGCTCCCAAAATAACAACTGCTCCTCCTAAACCATAAGCCATTGCCATAAATTTCTTAAATCCTGTTGAGTTTAAATCCATAAGTGTAAAAAATAGTTTTTGTTAATTTTCTTTAATAAATCTTTTTGTTAATAATCAAGTCCTCCCCATTTAGCATCACCTAAGTAATCCTGTACGGTTCTAAACCCTATATAACTTTTTGCAGAATCTGCATATTCATAATCTCTTGTACTTACTTCTAAAAAATAAGCGATATCTTTCCAAGAACCTCCTCTTATTACTTTTCTCTTATTTGCAGGATCATCAACATCTGCATTTAAAGAACTTGTAATATAGGCTGCTGTAGTATTATAGGCTGTTGATGTCCATTCCGAAACGTTTCCGGCCATGTTATACAAACCATAATCATTAGCCTTAAAAGATTTTGCTTCTACAGTGTAGGTAAATCCATCTGCAGCAAAATTATTTCTTTTAGGTTTAAAATTGGCCAAGTAATAACCATTTCTATCAGTTACATAAGGACCTCCCCAAGGAAATTTTCCGTTTTCAATTCCACCTCTGGCAGCAAACTCCCATTCTGCTTCAGTAGGTAATCTAAAAGTCGGAACTTGTACACCAGAACCTATCGTTCTTAAAAAATCATCTTTCTTTTTTGTTCTCCAATTACAGAAAGCTTTAGCCTGATTCCAAGAAACTCCAACTACTGGATATTCTTCAAAAGCAGCATGCCAAAAATAATTATCAACCATAACATCGTTATGAGAATACTCAAAATCTTTTGCCCATACCGTAGTATCTGGATAAACATTTATGTCTACCTCAGCATAGTTATTCTTTTTAGCAATGTTAACCTTATTTTGTTTTGTGTTGGCTATATAAGAGTATTTTAACAGCGTAACATCAAACACCTTCATTCCACCCACATCTTCTTGCGGTAAATACAATTGATCCATAACCTCGGCATATCCTTCGTCTGGATATTCATCAGTTTTCCAATATAAAGGAACTTCCCAATTTAAAGGCAGTGTTCCTTTATGGTTTTGTTTTATTGTTCCATAGGTCTTTAACATATAATTTTGATAAGGGGTATACTTATCAGGATCGGCATCAGCCTCTGCATCTATATATTTATAATCTGCAATACCAAAATCGGATTTATCCCCTAAACCTGAAAAACCTTCTGCATAATTAGCCAATTCTGATCTCACGATAGAATCTCTAACCCAATACACAAACTCTTTATATTCGCTATTGGTTATTTCAGTATCATCCATAAAAAACTCTTTAACAGCAACACTTCTAGGAGGCATTTCAAATCCACCCCATCTGTTTTCTTCTGTTTTCCCCATTGTAAAAGAACCTCCAGGTACTAATACCATTCCAAAAGGCTTTTCAGCAAACCATGGATTTTCAGATGTTGCTCCTACAAGTTCTCCTTTATCTCCAAACCCACTACAGCTTACTAGCGTAATGTATACTATGGATAAGAACAGTATTTTCTTCATATTATCTTGTTGTATCTTTTTTATAGAATTGCGTAAACTTAGAAAAAAAATCTAACTCAACAATGAAACTGCGAGTCATATTCTTTCAATATAAACCTATGATATCTTTCTATGTACATTAAACCATCTTTCTGGCACTTTTTGTTCTATGGTGTTTAAATAATCATCATAGGAACAAGGCACCAATACATGTCTTTTATATTTGGATTGTGTAGGGATATCAACCTGCATCCACCATCTTTGACTTTTATCACTTTGATAAAAACTAATCACTTCATTTTCAAAAGGGACTAAATATTTTAAATAACTATCTTTTGAACCATATGGGTAATCATTTGTTCTTAATGAATAACCCTCGATAAAATACCAAATTACTTGAGAAATTAACTTACTTGTTTGATGATTTACATCAAATAGTTTGTTGTACTCATATATCCCAAAAGAGGTTACTTTATCACTAATTCCTGCATACCTAGCAATTGCACAAATATCATCTCCATATAATCCATTTGGATTAGCATTTCCGTTTGCTGGTGCTTCACTACATCTTACTACACCCATATCAATAGCCACAATATCCGCATCTCTCATTACTGGCTCAACAACGGCAATATCTTTTAAGGCTCCAACTCTAAATGCTTCAAAAGACAAACCTTCTATTAAAGAAATTTCCTCTTGAGCGTTGTAATAGGTTTGAAATCCTAAATTAGCGTAATTGAACAAGTTACAAGGTTGTTCTAAAATGATTTTACTTAAATATGAGTTTGAGTTTAAATCATCTTCTATATTTCCAAAACTAAATTTTGGACTTGCAACTGCTAAATTTACCGCTTGATCTAATTGATTATATCCTCTATAATTGGCATAAATCAAATCTTGCCCACCTCCAATAATGATTGGCAATACGTTTCTTTTTAACAAAAAATCAACCGTTTCTTGAACAGCGTAATAGGTATCTTTTATTTCATTACCTGGTAAAATGGTTCCCAAATCCACAATTGAAACACCCCAATTCCCTGTATATAATTGATACAATTGTTTACGAATATCATCAGCACCAATGCCTGTTCCCTCATTACCTACAGCACCTCTCTCCTCTCTAACATCAAAAAAAGCCAAGTTTACTTTGTCCAAATCAGGAAAACCCAACTCTTTTGTATGCTTCACTAATTGGCAACCCAACATTTCCTTAGAAGTCTCCTTAAAAGAAAGTACTTCAGCAGATATCGGTGTAAAAAAATCTTGAATCATAACTTTGATGAAATACTATTTTTTCTTGGTTGTTTTTTTAACTGGTGCTTTTTTTGCTCTTGTTTTCTTCTTAGGAGCATTTTTTTCAATAATATCCTTTACCTCTTCTAACGTAAGAGCAGGTGCATCTATTGTCTTGGCAAGTTCAATTTTTGTTTTTCCTTTAATAATATTGTGTCTTCCCCAACGAGCTTTCTCTACTCTAATTCCTTCTTCTTCCCAGTTATGAACAACTTTATCAATTTCTTTTTGTTTCTTAACCTCAATTAATTCAACAATATCATCATAAGTTAAATTATCAAAATCGTATTTTTTATTTACGTTGATAAAAATATTATTCCACTTGATAAAAGGTCCAAAACGCCCAACTCCTTTTTGTACAGGTAGATTTTCATACTCTGCAATTGGAGCATCGGCTTTAATCTTAGCTTCTATCAACTCAACAGCTCTGTCAAAATCTACAGACATTGGATCTTCTCCTCTATCTAAAGAAACATACATTGCCCCATACTTGATATAAGGACCAAAACGTCCATTAGAAACCACGGCCTCTTCTCCTTTATATTCTCCTAAATTTTTAGGTAATAGAAACAAATCTAAAACCTCATCTAAAGTAACTGTTCCAAGGTTTTGCTCTTTTAACAAACTAGCAAATTCTTTTTCTTCATCATCGGGACCTCCAATTTGAGCCAAGGGTCCAAATTTTCCTAAACGAACCAAAACTGTTTTTCCAGATTCTGGATGCTTTCCTAAAATTCGCTCTCCACTTTCTCTATCGGCATTTTCTGCTACATCTTTTACATTGGTATGAAAACCTTTGTAAAAATCTTTAATCATTCCAATCCACTCCTCATTTCCTTCTGCAATCTCATCAAACTGAGCTTCTACTTTTGCAGTAAATCCGTAATCAAGAATTTTTTCGAAATGCGCTACTAAAAAGTCATTTACAATGTTTCCGATATCAGTTGGAACCAATTTTCCTTTATCAGAACCTACTTTTTCTGTTAAAGTTTTTGAAGCAACTTTATCATTTTTTAAGACAAATTGCTCATAAGCTCTTTCTTCTCCCTCAACAGTTCCTTTTTCTACATAACCTCTACGTAAAACAGTAGAAATAGTTGGAGCATACGTTGACGGACGTCCAATTCCTAATTCTTCTAATTGCTTTACCAAAGATGCTTCTGTAAACCTATATGGAGCTTTAGTAAAACGCTGTGTAGCGGTAATATATTCGTGCTCTAAAACATCACCTACTGTTAAACGTGGTAACATTCCATCTTGCTCTTCATCTTCGTTATCGTTTCCTTCTAAATACACTTTTAAGAAACCTTCAAACTTGATCATTTCACCGTTTGCAGTGAAAACTTTTGTGTTTTTATTATTTTCAATTTTAACGTTAGTACGTTCCAATTGTGCATCACTCATTTGAGAAGCCAAAGTTCTTTTCCAAATCAAATCATACAATCTATTTTGATCGTATTCTTCATTGATTTCATGACGTGTCATATCTGTTGGACGAATCGCTTCGTGCGCTTCTTGTGCTCCTTTAGATTTGGTATTGTAATTTCTTGGCTTGCTAAACTCTGCTCCATAAGATGCTGTAATTTCATCAGCTGCTGCTTTTTTAGCCTCATCAGATAAGTTTACACTATCTGTTCTCATGTAAGTAATAATCCCGGCTTCGTATAAACGTTGCGCAACTGTCATGGTTTTTGATACAGAAAACCCTAATTTTCTTGCCGCCTCTTGTTGTAAAGTTGAAGTGGTAAATGGTGCTGCTGGAGATTTTTTTGCAGGTTTGGTTGTTAAATCTGCAATTTTAAATTCTGCACCTATACATTGTTTTAAAAACGCTTCGGCTTTTTCTCTTGTTTCAAAAGCTTTTGGCAAAGTAGCCTTAAAACTTTTTCCTTCATCGTTATAAAACTCAGCAACAACCTTATAGCTTGCCTCACTTACAAATTCTAAAATACTACGTTCTCTTTCTACAATTAAACGTACCGCAACCGATTGTACTCTACCTGCAGATAACCCTGCTTTTACTTTTCTCCATAAAACAGGAGACAATTCGTATCCTACAATTCTATCTAACACTCTACGTGCTTGCTGAGCATCAACTAAATTATAGTTAATTTTTCTTGGGTTTTCTACCGCTTTTAAAATAGCTGATTTGGTAATTTCATGAAAAACAATACGTTTTGTATTATCATCATTTAATTTAAGTTGTTCTTTTAAATGCCAAGCAATAGCTTCTCCTTCACGGTCCTCATCACTCGCTAGCCAAACAGTTTCTGCTTTTTTTGCTAAAGATTTTAATTTTTTGACTACCGCTTTTTTATCATCCGAAACCAAATATGTTGGTGAAAAATCTCCATCAACATCAATTCCCAATCCGTTTGACGGTAAATCTGCAATGTGCCCAAAACTAGACTCCACTTGAAAATCCTTTCCTAAAAACTTCTCTATTGTCTTTGCCTTTGCAGGTGACTCTACTATTACCAGATTATTCGCCATAAATAATTTACCTCTTTTAAAATCTCTAATTTCACACAAAAGTAGGGAGAAAAATTAAAACGAAAATTTTAATTCCTTAATTTAAGTATATTCTTAACAACATCTCTTCTGACATCTTGTCATAAATCACAATAATTATTGTAAATTTGCATCCTTAGAAAATCACATAAAATGAGTAGAGTTACAACAGAAGAAAAGATTATTGATGCTAATAAGCAAGGGCATCCGCTTTCTACTGACTTTAAAGAAGGTAACACCAAAAAACTTTATATAGAAAGTTATGGTTGCCAAATGAATATGAATGATAGTGAAATTGTTGCTTCTATTTTATCAGAAACAGGATACAACACTACTTTAAACTTAGAAGAAGCAGATCTTGTTATGGTCAATACTTGTTCTATTCGTGAAAAAGCAGAACAAACCATTCGTAAACGTTTGCAAAAATACAATGCTATCAAAAAAATTAATCCTAACATGAAAGTTGGTGTTTTGGGTTGTATGGCAGAGCGTTTAAAATCTAAATTTTTAGAAGAGGAAAAGATTGTAGATTTAGTAGTAGGTCCTGATGCATATAGAGACATCCCTAATCTTTTAGAAGAAGTAAACGAAGGTAGAAATGCTGTAAATGTTATTTTATCTAAAGAAGAAACTTATGCTGATGTTTCTCCAGTTCGTTTAAATTCTAATGGAGTATCTGCTTTTGTTACTATTACTCGTGGTTGTGATAACATGTGTACTTTTTGTGTAGTTCCTTTTACTCGTGGTAGAGAAAGATCTAGAGATCCACAAAGTATTATTTCTGAAATTAAGGATTTACAAGCCAAAGGATATAAAGAAGTGACCTTATTGGGTCAGAATGTAGACAGTTATCTTTGGTATGGTGGAGGACTTAAAAAAGATTTTGACAAAGCAAGCGATATTGCCAAAGCTACTGCTGTTGGATTTGCTGATTTGTTAAAAATGGTTGCTAGTACTTTTCCAGAAATGTGGGTAAGATTTTTTACCAACAACCCACAAGACATGGACATTAATGTACTTCACACCATGGTTAAATATCCTAATATTTGTAGATATTTACATTTACCTGTTCAATCTGGAAGCACTACTGTGTTAGAAAGAATGAACCGCCAGCACACTCGTGAAGAGTACATGGAATTAATTGACAACATTAAAACTTTATTGCCAGACTGTGCTATTTCTCAAGATATGATTGTTGGTTTTTGTGGTGAAACTGAAGAAGAACACAAAGACACCTTATCTTTAATGGAATACGTAAACTACGATTACGGATTTATGTTTGCTTATTCAGAAAGACCAGGAACATTGGCCGAGAAAAAATTCCCAGATGATGTACCTGCTGAAGATAAAAAGAGACGCTTACAAGAAGTAATTGATTTACAAAGAAAAATGAGTCTTGCCAACACTGAAGCTTATTTAGGACAAACAGTTGTTGCTTTAATAGAAGGAAATTCTAAAAAATCTGATCAACATTGGATGGCTAGAAACTCACAAAACTACGCTATTGTTTTCCCTAAAGGAGATCAAAAAGTAGGAGATTTTGTAAAAGTTAAAATTACAGATTGTACTTCGGCAACATTGTTAGGAGAATATGTAAGTCACTCATAATTATTTAGCATTATCAAAAAAACTATTATGGAATCTGTTCAAGTAATTAAACAGCGTTTTGGAATTATAGGAAACGATCCCAAATTAAATAGATCTATAGAAAAAGCTACCCGTGTAGCCCCTACAGATATTTCTGTATTGGTTGCTGGAGAAAGTGGTGTAGGAAAAGAAAGCATCCCTAAAATTATCCATCAATTATCACAAAGAAAACACAATAATTATATTGCTGTAAACTGTGGTGCCATTCCAGAAGGAACTATTGATAGTGAATTGTTTGGACACGAAAAAGGAGCTTTTACCGGAGCTACCAACACTCGTAAAGGATATTTTGAAGTTGCCAATGGAGGAACCATTTTTTTAGATGAAGTTGGTGAACTCCCTTTAACTACTCAAGTAAGATTATTACGTGTTTTAGAAAATGGTGAATTTATTAAAGTTGGTTCTTCAGAGGTTCAAAAAACTGATGTTAGAATTGTAGCAGCAACCAATGTAAAAATGGTTGAAGCTATTAAAAAAGGAAAGTTTAGAGAAGATTTATACTATAGATTAAGTACGGTAGAAATTGAGCTTCCTCCTTTAAGAAACAGAAACGAAGACATCCACTTGTTGTTTAGAAAGTTTGCTTCTGATTTTGCTCAAAAATATAAAATGCCAACTGTCCGTTTAACCGATGATGCTATAGATTTATTAATTAGATACCATTTTCCGGGAAACATCAGACAATTGAGAAATATTGCTGAACAAATATCAGTAATAGAAGAAAACAGAAATATTGACGCTAATAAACTAAAACAATATTTACCTAATTTAAGCTCTTCAACACTTCCAATGATTATTGACGAAAACAGTAATTCTTATGGCGAAGAAAAATCAGGACTTTTAAAAATGATTTATGATTTAAGAGCTGAATTAAACGAGTTGAAAAAGGTAACTTTAAATATTATGCACGGAAGCAAAGTAAAAGAATCCGAGGCTTTTTTAGAAACCTCTTCTACCAAAACGCTTGCTCCAAGTCCTAGCATTAACAACAACTCAAATCTAGTTTCATTTCATAATGATGATGACGACCTTAGAGAAGATGATGACGAAGAGTACTATATAGAAACCGTAGAAGAAGATGAAAATCTATCTTTACAGGATAAAGAAATAGAAATGATTAAAAAATCTTTGGAGCGCAACAGCAACAAACGTAAGTTAGCAGCCAAAGAATTAGGAATTTCTGAAAGAACTTTATACCGAAAAATAAAACAATATAATTTATAATTATATTTACCCATAAGCCATTTGTTATGTTAAAAAAAATCTTATCAAAATTTATTCTATTCACCTCTCTACTTACAGTTATTAGTTGTGGAATTTATAGTTTTACAGGAGGTGATACTGGTAATGCTAAAACCATTCAAATTGATTTTTTTAACAACAATGCCAACTTAGTAGAACCTAGTTTAAGTCAAGCATTTACATTGGCTTTACAAGATTTTTTCATCACTCAAACCAATTTAGATTTGGTAAAATCTAGCGGTGATTTACAGTTTGAAGGAGAAATTACCCGATACACCATTACCCCTATGACTGCTACTGCAGACCAAACAGCAGCACAAAACAGATTAACCCTAGAGGTTAACGTTCGTTTTTACAACAGAACAGATGAGAAAAAAAACTTTGAAAAAAAATTCAGCCACTTTTATGACTACGATGCCAACACCATTTTACAGGGTGCTAATCTAGAAGCGGCTTATGACGAAATTTTCGAAAGAATTACTCAAAATATTTTTAACGCATCTATAGCCAACTGGTAAAACCATGCAAGAATTTACACAAGCAATTAAATCACAAAACATAGAGACTCTAAACCTAGAGACTCTAGAAAATATTGCTGATAAATTCCCTTATTTTCAACTAAACAAAACACTTTTATTAAAAAAATACCATCAGCAAGAACATTTTAAATATAATAATGCTCTTAAAAATGTAGCTGCACATACTGTTAATAGAGAAATTCTTTTTGAATTTATCACCCAGATTGAAGAAACCAAACCTCAAGAAAAGATTTCTAAGATAGTTGATGAACAAAACATAACCAATGAACCACTTGAGGCAAATACTCCTCAAGAAAAAATTGAACAAGAAGTTGCACAACCTTTTCAGTTTACCCATTCAGAAAAACACAGCTTTAACCAATGGCTTCAAATTTCTAATCCTACACCCATAAAACGTAAGGATTCTATAGAAAAAAATGAAACTGAAAAAGTTAGCAATCCAAAGTTAAAAATCATCAATCAATTTATTAGCAACAACCCTAAAATAAGCCCTATCAAAAAAAACACCCCTATTGATAGCACTACCGTTGCAAACAGTAATACTGATATTTCTAATGAGCTTATGACCGAAACTTTAGCCAAAGTTTATCTTGCTCAAAAAAAATATGAAAATGCAATTCAAGCCTACAAGATTTTAAGTTTGAAATATCCAGAAAAAAGTAGTTTATTTGCAGACCAAATACAAAGAATCAAAATATTACAAAATAATAAATTATGACTTACAACCTATTGTTAATAGTAATCATGGTAGTAGCAATACTACTTATTTTAATTGTACTAGTTCAAAACCCTAAAGGAGGAGGATTATCGTCTTCATTAACTGGAGGTTCTGGTGGTACTATTGGAGGTGTTCAAAGCACAAACAACTTTTTAGACAAAGCAACTTGGACTTTGGCTATTGCTTTATTAGCATTAATTTTATTATCTAGTTTAGCAATTCCTAGAGATGAAGCTAGCAAGTCTGAGTTACAAAACACTATTCAACAAAGAGATGAAGTAGCTCCTATTGATGATAACGCTGCTGACATTGACGATATTATGAATGAAAGTGCTCCAGCGGCTGAGGAATCAACTGAAGAATAAGCACTATTATTACCATACAAAAATGTCATCATGTCACTACATGATGACATTTTTTTTTATACTTATGCCAATCGGCAATTGGCACACTTTTCGAATAATAAAGAATCAATAATAACTTTTAAATATTAAATAATATGAGCATTAACATTAAACCATTAGCTGATAGAGTTTTGGTAGAGCCAGCTCCAGCGGAAACAAAAACTGCTTCTGGATTAATTATTCCAGACTCTGCAAAAGAAAAACCTTTAACAGGTACTGTTGTAGCAGCGGGTAAAGGGACAAAAGATGAGCCTATTACTGTAAAAGTAGGGGATACTGTTTTATACGGTAAATATGCTGGAACTGAGTTAGCTTACGAAGGAAAAGATTATTTAATCATGAGAGAGAGCGACATTTTCGCAATCATCTAATAAAAAATTTTACACAAAATGGCAAAAGACATTATTTTTGATATTGAAGCAAGAGACGGTTTAAAGCGTGGAGTAGATGCATTGGCAAATGCAGTAAAAGTAACCTTAGGACCAAAAGGTCGTAACGTAGTTATTGGTAAAGCTTTTGGAGGACCACACATTACTAAAGATGGAGTTTCTGTTGCTAAAGAGATTGAATTATCTGATCCTTTAGAAAACATGGGAGCGCAAATGGTAAAAGAAGTGGCTTCTAAAACCAACGATTTAGCTGGTGATGGTACTACTACTGCAACTGTATTGGCACAAGCAATTGTACAAGAAGGATTAAAAAACGTTGCTGCTGGTGCAAATCCTTTAGATTTAAAAAGGGGTATTGACAAAGCTGTAACATCAATTGTAGAAGGATTAGCAGAACAATCTAAAGAAGTGGGTTCTGACTCTAGTCAAATTCAACAAGTAGCGGCTATTTCTGCAAACAACGACAATTCTATTGGTGATTTAATTGCCGAAGCTTTTGGAAAAGTTGGAAAAGAAGGTGTTATTACTGTAGAAGAAGCTAAAGGAACCGAAACTTATGTTGATATTGTAGAAGGTATGCAATTTGACAGAGGTTATTTATCTCCTTACTTTGTAACCAATTCAGAAAAAATGTTGGCTGAATTAGACAATCCATATATTTTATTATACGATAAAAAAATCTCTAACCTTAAAGAGTTATTACCAATTTTAGAACCTATTTCTCAAAGCGGTAAACCTTTATTAATTATTGCTGAAGATGTTGATGGTGAAGCCTTAGCTACTTTGGTGATGAATAAATTACGTGGAGCCTTAAAAATTGCTGCTGTAAAAGCGCCAGGATTTGGTGATAGACGTAAAGCAATGTTAGAAGATATAGCTATTTTAACAGGAGGTACTGTTGTTTCTGATGAAATGGGATTGACTTTAGAAAATGCTACTTTAGAAGTTTTAGGAACTGCTGAAACTATTACTATTGATAAAGACAATACTACTATTGTTAACGGATCTGGTTCTTCTGAAGCTATTGAGGCGAGAGTCAACCAAATTAAGGCTCAAATTGAAACAACTACTTCTGACTACGACAAAGAAAAGTTACAAGAACGTTTGGCTAAATTAGCTGGTGGTGTTGCTGTACTATATGTAGGTGCTGCATCTGAAGTAGAAATGAAAGAAAAGAAAGACAGAGTTGACGATGCCTTACACGCAACTAGAGCTGCTGTAGAAGAAGGTATTGTTGCCGGTGGAGGTGTTGCACTTGTTAGAGCTAAAGCTGCATTAGCAAATATAGAAACAGACAACAGTGATGAAAAAACTGGAGTTGCTATTGTAAACAGAGCTATTGAAGAACCTTTAAGACAAATTGTAAGCAATGCAGGTGGTGAAGGATCTGTAGTAGTTGCTAAAGTAATTGAAGGTGCTGCTGATTTTGGTTACAACGCTAAAACTGAAGAATACGTTCAAATGTTTGCTGCCGGAATTATTGACCCTACCAAAGTTACTCGTGTTGCATTAGAAAATGCTGCTTCTGTTGCTGGTATGATTTTAACAACTGCATGTACGTTAATTGATATTAAAGAAGATGCTCCTGCAATGCCAATGGGTGGCGGAGGAATGCCAGGAATGATGTAGTCATTACTTTATAAAAAAAGAAAATCCCAACTCAATGAGTTGGGATTTTTTTATACAATACCTTTTTAGGTTTATTCAATTTTAGAATATATTACTTCTAAATTAGGTGTTTTATCTATATTATCTGTATTGTCGGTATCATTACTTAACAACAAAGCTCCTTTTGGTATAGATGAAGATAAATTTATACTAGTATTTTCTGTAGTTTCTCTAGCCTTTATTCTTAACTCAGCCACTTCTCCTTCTGCCAAAGCCGCCTTTATAAAGTCTGTGATATAAAACAAAATATAAGGATGCTCTTCGTTTTCTATATCCTCATAACCAACAACTCCGTTAACATCTCCTACTCCAAGCGTTATATAATCATTTACAACAGCTAAAGTTCCATCACTCTTAATACCATATAAGTAAAAACTCTGTAAAGTTTGGTCGTTTATTTCATCAACATAAATTTTTAATTTTGCTTGATTGATAAGCCAATTTTCAGATTGAGAAGCGACACTGTTTGCTGTAATGAAACTAGAAATATCAACAGACGTTTCATATCCTCCAGCACCTTGTACATATACTTTATCTGCTTCGTTACTATTTGCATGATCATGTTCGTACAAATCATAAACAACACCTTGAAACTTAAAAGTTAATTCCTCATTTGTTTCGGTATTTAAAGCATCTGTATTTTTATACATAATTCTTAACCTAGCCAAAGACAAGTTAAAAGGAACTGCATACCCTAAACCATCTTTTGTAGCAGTTACTTTTAAACCTTTAAAAAACAATCTAAAGTCTTCGCTATTGCTAATATCCAAAGCATCTAACTCGTTTAATTTAGATTCAAAATAAGTGTTATCTAAAGTAATTTTTAGAGTATCTGCTTCTGTATAAGAAACACCTAAAAAAATATTTTCTCTAGAACCTAAAACAGTTTCTGTTCCCAAATCTTCTTTACTAGCAGCATCATTAGTTCCATTAGAATAATAAACCCTAGAAGCCCCATTGGCGTTTAGCTGCTCTAAATAAGTTGTAAATGTAGAAACGGTAACATCAATGCTTGAATTGACATCTCCTACAAAATTAGCTACATCAAATTCTATTGTTGAATCTTCTTTATTAACCAATGTTAGAGGTAGTTCTAAAGTAACCTCAACATCAGAAGTAGTAACTTCTCCTGGAGTTTCTGCAGTAGTTCTTTTTAACGGATAAAGACTAGGTGCTAATTGCCCTACAATTGAAGCCTTTAAGTTCCCTAATTTAGCATCTGTATACTCTCCTAACAAATAAGTACTAAGTAAGTTGGTTCTTACAGTATCAATATTAACCGTAGATAAAACAGGCTCTAGGTTGATGGTATCTTTAACAAAATTATTGTTATTGATTAACCCACCGGTTGTTGTTACTACATCATTTGTACAACTCATAAAAAAAACCATAGTACCAAAAGCTGCTATGGTTTTTAAAGATTTTCTTTTTAAAAGATTCATATATTTCTTTTAGTTTAAAACTTTTTCTGTGTAAAATTCTAAATATGCTTCTGCAAATGTATCTTCTGTTTGATAATCAAGATATGGTTTTTCTAAATCATCTAAATAATCTTCTAAATCATCATTTACAAATCTACTTGCTTTGATGACTGCATCAGAATTATCTATTGCACTTTTGATGATATTTGCAAATGTTGGATTTTCTAACACTTTTGATTTTTCATCAGAAATTTCATCAAAACGCACTTTGTTTGCTAAACTATTATCTAAAGTTCCTTCAAACTCATTATCATAAACTGAAGTTACAATTTTTGTATTGGCAAACAAGGCATCGTCTTTATAATATTCTTTTAGATACAATGGCAATAAACATGCCATCCATCCATGTACATGAATAATATCAGGAGCCCAGTTTAATTTTTTAACTGTTTCTACAACACCTTTTGCAAAAAAGATAGCTCTTTCGTCGTTATCTGCAAATAGTTCATCTTTATCATCAGTAAAAGTTGCCTTTCTTTTAAAGTACTCTTCGTTGTCAATAAAATAAACTTGCATTCTTTCTTTAGGGATAGAAGCTACCTTAATAATTAAAGGCATATCCATATCATTAACAACTAAGTTCATTCCTGAAAGTCTTATTACTTCGTGTAATTGATGTCTTCTTTCATTAATCAAACCGAATCTCGGCATAAAAATTCTTGTTTGTACTCCCTTGTGATGGGCTTTTTTTGCCGCCTCGAAAGACATTTCTGACATTTCTGTTAAAGGTGTATATGGGGTTACCTCACTAGAAACGTATAAAACTCTCTTGTTCTTCATAAATCATTCAATTATTGAATATAATTTTGCAAAAATACGAAAAATTACCCAATATACAGGTATTTATAGTAAGTTTGCAGTTGCTTAAAAGTAAACATCACGAATGAAAGTATTCTCTATCAAAGAATTAGCTAATTCTTACATTTCAGACCTAAAATCTAAAGGGCTTACTGTTGGTTTGGTTCCTACTATGGGAGCATTACACGAAGGTCATTTGTCATTAATTGAGAATGCCAAGAAAAACAATGATGTTGTTGTGGTTAGTATTTTTGTAAATCCAACCCAATTTAACAACCCTGAAGACTTAGAAAAGTACCCTAGAACACTTGACGAAGATTTAGAAAAGCTAAAAAACGTAAATTGTGACATTGTATTTACTCCAAATGCAGATGAAATGTACGATAAAAATGAGGTTGCAGAACTTTTTGATTTTGATGGTTTAGACAAAGAAATGGAAGGAAAGTTTAGGGACAATCATTTTAATGGTGTAGGAACAGTTGTTAAAAAATTGTTTAACATCCTTAAACCAAACAATGCATATTTTGGGGAGAAAGACTATCAACAACTGCAAATTATTAACAAACTAGTTAGCATTACAAAACAACCTGTAAATATTATTGGTTGCGCTATTGATAGAGAAGATGATGGATTAGCACGTAGCTCAAGAAACATGCGACTAACCACCGAGCACAGAAACAGCGCTGCTTTTATATATAAAACCATTACCGAAGCTAAAGAAATGATCAATTCATCTTCTCCAAAAGAGATTGAAGAATGGGTGAATAATCAATTTAAAAGCCATCATAATTTGGTACTTGAATACTTTACTATTGCTGATGAAAGTAATTTAAAAAGCGTAACTGCTTTAGATCAAAATAAAAAGTACAGAGCTTTTATTGCGGTTTTTGCAGGAGAGATAAGATTGATAGATAACATTGCCTTATAAATTATTATAAAAAGTTATAAGGTAAATTAAGATATAAATAATTAATTTTGCACCATGCAAATTGAAGTAGTAAAATCTAAAATACACAGAGTCAAGGTTACCGGAGCTGATTTAAACTATATTGGTAGTATTACTATTGATAAAGCTTTAATGGAAGCCGCTAACATGATTGAAGGAGAAAAAGTATCCATAGTAAACGTAAACAATGGTGAGCGTTTAGATACTTACATTATTCCTGGAGAAAAAAATAGTGGTGAAATTACTTTAAACGGACCTGCCGCTAGACGTGTTGCTCCGGGTGATATAATCATTATTATTTCTTACGGATTGATGGATTTTGAAGAGGCTAAAAACTTTAGTCCTTCTATTGTATTTCCTAACGAAGAAACTAATACCCTTACTTAATATTGAAACCTAGTGCTAAAAAAACATTAAAAACAGTATTTCCTCTTTTATTAGGTGCTTTTTTAATTTGGTTATCACTTTCTAAATTTACTCAAGAAGAACTAACAGAAATTAAACATTCCTTTTACAACGCTAATTATTGGTGGATTGGTTTGTCTTTATTTTTAGGTTTTCTTAGTCATGTCTGTAGGGCTTATCGTTGGAAATTTATGTTAAAACCCTTAGGTTACAATCCAAAATTTCACAACAACGCTATGGCTGTTTTTGTAGCTTACTTGGTTAATTTAGGAATTCCAAGAGCAGGAGAATTTACAAGAGCAGCAACTATTAATCAGTACGAAAATGTTCCTTTTGAAAAAGCTTTTGGAACTATTGTTGCCGAAAGACTAGCAGATATGGTAGTCTATTTACTTTTAATAGTCTTAGCTTTTTTTGCACAATACGAATTAATTAAAGAGTTGATTATTGATAGAATCCCTCCTAACCCTATACTACTAGGTGTTGTTGGATTGATTCTTTTAGGTGTTGCTTATGTGCTTTTTAATGCCATCAAAAAATCAACAAAACCTCTTTTTGTAAAAATAAGAACTTTTGTGATTGGCTTGGTAGAAGGAATTCAAACCCTGTTTACCATGGAAAAAAAGTGGACTTATATATTTTACACTTTTTTAATTTGGGCGCTATATGTTTTGATGTTATATGTAGTAATTTATGCTTTTCCAGAAACTAGCCACTTAGGATTGGACGCCATATTAATCTGTTTTATTATGGGTACTTTTAGTTTTGCAACTACTAATGGGGGAATTGGAGCTTATCCATATGTTATGCAACAAGCACTTTTATTATACGCCATTCCAGAAACTATTGGAGCTAGTTTTGGTTGGATTGCATGGACCTCTCAAACCGTATTGGTAATTGTTTTAGGTGGATTATCATTTTTATTCTTGCCTATTTTAAATAAAAATAAGTATTGAGTAACGAGAAAAACTTAATATTTCATTTTTATTACATTTACAACTTTCAACTTTTACCTACTTTACAAACTGCTTAATAATGGCTAAAACAAAAACAGCATACTTTTGTCAAAATTGTGGTACACAACATGCTAAATGGATGGGACAATGTGGTACTTGCAAAGAATGGAATACCATTGTTGAAGAAGTAATAACTAAGGAAGAAAAATCCGATTGGAAAATAGACACCGAACCTAGAAAAGCCAATGTTGCACTAAAGGTTAAAGATATCGAAATTCAAAACGAAGTTCGATACAATGCCGTTAGTACAGAATTAAACAATGTTTTGGGTGGCGGAATTGTACCAGGATCTATTATTTTATTAGGTGGTGAGCCAGGAATAGGAAAATCTACCTTAATGCTCCAAGTGGCTTTAAGCATGAAACACAAAGTTTTATATGTTTCGGGAGAAGAAAGTCAAACCCAAATAAAATTAAGAGCAGAACGCGTTCAAAATTTAAATCAAGATTGTTTGATTTTGACCGAAACCAACACCCAAAAAATATTTAAAGCCATACAAATAGAACAACCAGAAATTTTAGTGATTGATTCTATACAAACTCTACATACAGATTATGTAGAAAGTTCTGCTGGATCTATCTCTCAAATAAAAGAAACCACAACTGAGTTGATTAAGTTTGCCAAAGAAACAGGAACTCCTGTTTTGGTTATTGGTCATATTAACAAAGAAGGAAGTATTGCTGGACCTAAAATTTTAGAACACATGGTTGATGTTGTTTTACAATTTGAAGGAGATAGAAACCATACTTACCGAATTTTAAGAGCTTTAAAAAATCGTTTTGGATCTACTCAAGAATTAGGAATTTTTGAAATGCGTAGTGGTGGTTTACGTGAAGTAAAAAACCCTTCAGAAATATTAATTTCTAAAAAAGATGGAGATTTAAGTGGAACTGCTATTTCTGCTACCCTAGAAGGTATGCGCCCTTTAATGATTGAAGTACAAGCTTTGGTAAGCACAGCAGTTTATGGTACACCGCAACGCTCTGCCACAGGGTACAATCTAAAACGTTTAAACATGATATTAGCCGTTTTAGAAAAAAGAGCTGGTTTTAGATTAGGGGCAAAAGACGTATTCTTAAACATTACAGGAGGTATTTCTGTTGATGATCCTGCGATTGATTTAGCTGTAATAGTTGCAGTACTATCTAGTAACGAAGACGAACCAATTCCACAAAATTATGCTTTTGCCGCAGAAGTTGGTTTAACTGGAGAAATTAGACCAATCAACAGAGTAGAACAAAGAATTACCGAAGCAGAAAAATTAGGTTTTGAAAAAATATTTATATCAAAATTCTGCAAAGTTTCCCAAAAGGAGAGCAATATCGAAATCATTAAAATAAGCAAAATAGAGGATTTGGTGGATATGCTTTTTTAACTGACTTGGTAAATATCCTAACTTCTTTTTAAAAGCTACAGTAAAATGTTGAGGATTTTTATAGCCCACCTCATAAGATGCTTGAGCAATAGTATAGTTTTCCTCTAAAATTAATTTTTTAGCCTTTTCTATCCTTAAAGAGGTTATGTATTTAAAAACAGTTGTTTCATAAACATTTTTAAATGTTTTTTTAAACTTAGAAGTATTTAAACCTGCTATTAAAGACAATTCAGAAATATTTAACTCTTTCTTTAAATGTGAGTGGATATAGTGTTCTACCTTTTTTAAATTTTCTCTATCATCAGAACTTAACTCGAATACATTTTCTTCAGTCTTATTTTTTATTAAAGACAACAAAACTAATTCGGTTAGTTTGGCCTCCATAAAAGATTGTTTTGCAATACCATCAAACGAACTTTGTAAACATTCATCAATAATTGCTCTTAACTGAATACTCATATTTAATCCTCCATCAAAAAAAGCAAAAGGCAAACTTTCCTTTTTTGCCTTATGATAGTTTTTAAAAGAATTTATAAAACAATATCCTAACTTGTTTTGTATAAAAGTTTCTGAAAAATAAATATTTAAAACATGTTTGTTTTTTGTAGTATACCTATATAAACGTTTTGATGTAGGAATATAAAAAAGGTTATAACTATTACTAGACAAAGAAAAACTAGAAACTTCTTCCTCGTTAAAACAACATGTAACATTTCCTTCTAACACAAATTGCAACAACAAAACAGGTTCGCTTTGCTGCACTTCCAATGTTGAATTTTCTGTATTATTGTTATTATAATCTTGACACAATACATAAGCATTATTTAAATGTGTTTCTGTTACAAGACCTACAACCCCTTCATCAAACTCAGAATACTCGTACTCCTCTATACCAGAATTTTTAAAATCTTTTTTAAAAACTTTAACCAATTCTCCCTTATTACATTCTGAACTTTTAAAACGAATTTCCATTAATTCTTTTTGCGTTATAATAAATTCCTATCGCGTTATATAGAACCTTTCTACATAGCATACTTTTGCAAAAGTAATTTATTTTTATCAAATCTAAATAAGATGCTTAGTAAAATTCACATTCTTTTAATTTTCTTCCTAGCCACTCTAGCTGGTTTGGCTCAAGGACGACATAGCATAATTACAGGAAAAGTGATTGCTAAAGATGGAATGCCTTTATTAGGAGCCACTGTTTTGGTAGACGGTAATAAATATGCTACCGTAGCAAATGATAAAGGAGAATACATCATCCATAATATTTCTGAAGGAAAACACATTGTACAAGCATCATACATGGGTTTTACTCCTGAAAAAAAAGAAATATTTGTCACCAAAAATAAAAGACATCAAAATATAGGTTGCGACTTTTCTTTAAAAGAAAACTCCGAAGCCTTACAGCAAGTAGTTGTGAAAGCTAAAACTGAAAAAACAAAAATAGAAACTGAGGGTTTTGCGGTAAACGTAATAGATACCAAAGAAGCATCTTTAAGAAACTTAACAACTAATGAACTATTAGACAGGTCTGTTGGTATACGTATAAGACAAAATGGAGGAATTGGGTCTAATGTAGAATACAACTTAAATGGTATGTCTGGAAGTGCTGTTGGAATATTTCTTGATGGATTAGAAATTTCAACTTACGGGCAATCTTTTAACCTTAACAACATACCAACTTCTATGATTGAACGCATAGAAGTTTACAAAGGAGTATTGCCATCACACCTTACTGGTGATTATGCAGGTGGAGCCATAAATGTGGTGTTAAAAAAAGATGTCTCTCAAAACAACATTACTTTAGCTACATCTTACGGATCGTTTAACACTTCTCAGTCTGATGTTGGTGCAATTATACGTGACAAAAAAACAGGTCTTGCATTTAGAGGTAGTGCCTTTTATACTTACACAGATAATAGTTATGAAACCTGGGGTAACTCTACAACTTATGTAAACCACTTAGGACAAATTACCAGACCATATCGTGCCAAACGTTTTAACAATACTTACAAAGCACTTGGAGGACGTTTTGAAGTTGGCTTTGCAGACACTAAATGGGCAGATCAATTTTTTATAGGTTATAATGGATCAAGTAATTACAGAGAAATTCCTCATGGTGTTACTATGTCTGTTCCATATGTAGGTAGGTTTAATGAAACAGAAGCTCATGTAATGTTGCTTAACTATAGTAAAAAAGATTTACTAACAAAAGACTTAACATTAAACGTAAATGCTGCAAGAAGTTATAGAAGCACTTATTTACAAGACACTGTTGGTATTGCATATAACTGGGATGGAAAGCCAAGAGAAGTTATTGAGTTTGGAGAAAGAGTTCCTCTTAAAACACTTAATGGTGGGCAACAAGGGAAAAAAGTAATTTCAAACACAAATAGAAAAATCACCAACATGCGTTCTAACTTAGGATATTTGTTGACTGATGGACACAAAATATCTCTAAATCATAAGTACGAGTCTACAGATAGAGAAGACCAAGATTTATTAAATCCAAGCAAAGAAGATTTAGCAACATTAAGTACAATCTCTCAACACATAATTTCTTT
Source organism: Wenyingzhuangia fucanilytica (assembly GCF_001697185.1). Lineage (GTDB taxonomy): Bacteria > Bacteroidota > Bacteroidia > Flavobacteriales > Flavobacteriaceae > Wenyingzhuangia > Wenyingzhuangia fucanilytica. The sequence continues at coordinate 3,061,745 of NZ_CP014224.1, forward strand.
TAATTACGAAGCAGAAAGCTTTAATAAAAGGTTATTAACAAACTTTTTAGGTAAATACACATATAACCACACAAATCAAACAGAATACCAAATTTCAACTTCAAACGGAGTGAATTCTATTGTAAAAAAAGATACAGTTTCAACGAACTCTAATTTTGGATACGGAGCTACTATATCCTATAATGTTATCCCAAATTTATACCTTATTGCTTCTACGGAAAGTTCTTATATATCACCTATTGACAACCAACTATTTGGAGCTGCAGAATTAAACATCCTTCCTAACACCAAATTAAAACCACAAAAAAACGTCAACTACAATCTAGGTTTTCGTTTAAACGCAGTAACATTTTTAGACAAACACAAAATATCTGTTTATGCAAATTCTTTTTGGCGTAATGGTTACGACATCATTACCAAACAAGCGGTTGACGTATCAGAAATTGAAGAGGAGGCAGATGCAGACATACAAGTTACCAAATACGTAAATCTTGGAAAAACCCAAACATTGGGTTACGAAGTAGAACTTATATATATATACAACAACAGGTTAAATGCATCTTTTAATTTTTCAAAATTCAACAATCTATCTAAAGATGAACCATATTACAACCAACAAGTAATTAACGAACCTTTTTTTACTGTTAATACTAATTTTCAATATAGATTCAATGATTTATTTCAAAAAAAATCAATATTAAACACCTATTATACAGTGGGATATGTTCAAGAGTATTACACTGTCTGGGGACAACCAGAATGGTCTAAAACCCCATATCAAATTTCACATGATGTTGGATTAAGCTATCGTTTTCCGTCTAAAAAATTAGTAGCAAGTCTAGACGTTAAAAACATATTTAACGCTCAACTCTATGATAATTTTAACATACAAAAACCAGGTAGAGGAATCTATTTCAAATTAAACTACACAATCAATAAATTTTTATAATAAAATAAATTAATAACATGAAAAAAGATCTATTTAAAATAGGATTATTAAGTATCGCTTTAGCTTTAGGAAGCTGTAACGATGAGGAAATAACAGGAACAGAAACCTCTCCAGAGGATACCACACGTTACATTACCTTAACAGGTTCATTCCCTGATGACACTGGAACAGGAGGAAATGGAGGAACTCGTGCTTATGGAATAACATTAGAAAATGCAGCTGACCCAAATTACGAAGTAGATCTTTTTAAAATAGAAGACGGAGTATTTGTAGAAGGTCTTGGTTTAAAATCTAGCCGTACCGCTCGTGTACAAGCATCGGCAGATGGTAAATACTTATACAACATACAGTATACAGGTACAGAAGGTGGTGTATTTAACAAATATGCTGTTGGTGAAGGAGCTAATTATCAAGAAGTAGGATACGAATTAAATACAGCTGCAATTTTAGGAACATCACCTCGTTGGATGAAAGCTGCAGAAGGTATTGGTATTGGTGTTTATGCTAGTTCTTATGATGTAAAATATGAAGGTGAAGCTGGAAATTACACTTTTGTAAGTGCTGATAGTGAAATAAAAATAGCTGTTTTAGATTTAGATCAAACTGCCATTATAAACACAGCAATATTTGATTTTCCTTGGACAGATCAAGAAAGAGCTGCTGGTTACAATGTAGGACGTGTAGATGTACCTATCTTAAACGCTGCTAAAACTAAACTTTTTATTGGATGTAGAACAAGAAAATATGACGTTACTGCTACTCCTACTTTAGATGATGATGGTATTCCAGTATGGCCTTACGGTGAAATTGAAGGGACAAAAACTTTAGTATTAGATTACCCTTCATTAAAAAACCCTACGGTTATTACTTCTACAAACTCAACAGAAGTTAACAATTCTTACCGTACTATGACACAATATGTGGGTACAGATGGTCATGTATACCAAGCAACTGCTACATCAGGTGCAGATATTTTACGTATTAGTAGTGCAACTAATGACTATGACCAAAGTTATCATTTTGACTTAAACGATGCTATTGGTGTTACAGGAGCACAAATTAAAGCTTGGAGATATGTTAAAAACGGTATAGGTGTTGTTTTATACACATTAGCTGATACAGCTGGAGGATACGTTGCTTTAATTGACTTAAACAATCCATCAAACTCAGTTAAATTAGCAACAGATGTTGAGACTGATGCAGATTTATCAACTTCTTTACGTCAGTTCCAATACATTGGTTTGGTTGGAGATATTGCTTATGTTCCATTAACTCCTTCAGGTAAAACAGGATCACTTTATCTTATAAACACTCAAACAAAAGAAATTACAAAAGGAGCTACTCTAAAAACTATTGCTGGTAGTTATTATTTAGGAGCATACTAAAAAATTAGAAAATGATTTAATAAAGCAGGAAATTACATATTCCTGCTTTATTATTTTTCTAGAACACCTATTAGAAACCTCTAAAAAATCAACATGAAAAAAATACTAATCTTATTATTAGTTGCTCCGTTGCTAATCTTTGCACAAAGACCTAAAAGTGATAATATTTTTCACGATAGAGATTTTTGGCAAACTCAACCTACTGTTGAAGTTGTAAAACAAAAAATTAAAGAAGGTAACGATGCTGTAACACCTAACCAAGCAGCTTTTGATGCCGTTTGCTACGCAATTATGGCTAAAGCTCCGGTAAAAACTATTGAGTATCTTTTGTCTCTACCTGGAAACAACATCAACAAACCTACACACGATGGAAGAAGCTATTTAATGTGGGCAGGAAGTTCTGGAAATATTGAGGTAATGAAATTATTACTAAAAAAAGGAGCAGATACTAAAATACAGGGGAGTCACGGATTCAATTGGTTTACGTTTACTGTAAATGCAGGACACGAAAATACTGATATTTATGAGTTAATGGTAGCTAATGGTATAGATCTAAAAGAAACCAACAGAGCTGGTGCCAATGCTATATTATTAATGGCACCATACAGTAAAGACGGAAAAATTATTGAATATTTCCAACAAAAAGGTTTAGATATAAAGGCTACGGATAAAGAAGGAAACAATATCTTATTTTATGCAGCTAAAAAAGGAAACATTAACCTAATTAAAAAATACATCGCTCAAGGTTTTGATTATAAAAAAATCAATACTAACGGAGAAAACCTAGTGCTTTTTGCAAGTCATGGTGGTAGAGGTTATAGTAATCCATTAGAGGTTTATGAATACTTTAACACCTTAGATTTAGATTTTACCTTAACAAATAAAGAAGGTCAAAACGCATTACACAATATTGCATCTAGTACCAAAGACATTGCCATTATTGACTTTTTCATCAACAAAGGAGTAGATGTAAATCAAAAAGATAATAAAGGAAACACTGCTTTTTTAAATGCAGCAAAAGGGAATAATCTTTTAGTATTGCAAAAATTAGCACCACTAACTAAGGATATTAATCAACAAAATAAAGAAGGATACGCTGCCATTACCTATGCAACACAGCGTATTAACTTAGAGGTTTTTGAATTGTTAAAAAGTAAAGGAGCAAACGTAAATGTAGTTGATGCTGATGGAAATAATTTATTTTATCATTTATTCAACGCGTACGGTAGAAGAACTGCTAAAGATTTTGAACCTTTTGTAAATGCTTTAACAGCAGCTGGTGTTTCATTTAAAAATGCTTCTAAAAATGAATCTCCACTACACATTGCTATTGCCAAAGGAGAAGATAAATTGATTAAAAAAGCTTTAGAGTTAGGAGCTGATATCAATCAGAAAAACAGTGATGGATTAACGCCTTTACACTTAGCTGCCATGAAAGCTACCGATGTAAAATTATTACACTTTTTAATTGGTAAAGGTGCCGATAAAACCATTACTACAGATTTTGAAGAAACAGCATATGACTTGGCTAAAGAAAACGAGTTATTAAAAGGAGACATTTCATTTTTAAAATAAAAAATTATGAAAAAATACAATCTAATTGCTATAATCTGTTTTTTGGTTTTATCAGCATTTACAGTAAAAACTAGTACTAACGAACCAAGCTCAAAGTACAAATGTATGGTTCAGTTAAAAAATTACGAGGGTGAGGGAGCTTATGTAGTTGTATCTGTAGTTGATAAAGACGATAATTATTTAAAAACTTTACATGTTTTAGGTGATGATGAAAAATGGTATGCAGATTTACCTAAATGGTGGGCTTTCTTTGAAAAATCTGAAGAAAACATTGATGCCATGACAGGTGCAACCATTGCTGGTGGAGAACGCTCAATTTTTACTTTTGAAATTGATGAAAAATACATGACTGCTGGAAATAAACTTAGATTTGAAACAGCTGTAGAGCATCAAGATTATCACGTAAAAGATTTAGAAGTTTCTTTAGAAAGCAAGAATCTTAAAAACAAGTTTGAAGGTACTGGATACATTCGTTACGTTAGAATTTTACCAAACTAATTTAAAACATGCTTACCAAAATATGGAGATACAGTCATTTTTACTTGACTGTATCTTCTTTCTTATTTTTATTATTAGCCGCTGTAACAGGGGCTTTTTTAGCCTTTAAACCTGTTCAGGACAAGCTACAACCTTACCATATAAAAAACTCAGAAAACACTTCTTTAGCACAAGTAATAGATACTTTAAAAAACAAGTACGAAGAAGTTTTAGACCTAGAGGTTGATAAAAATTATTTTGTAAAAGCCACTGTTTTTAGCATGGAAGCAGATTTGGACGGACAATTTTACATCCATCCTATTCATGGAAATAAAATTGCTGATATCCCTCCAAAAAATACTTTTTTTGAGTTTTTAACTAACTTCCATCGTTCTCTTTTTTTAAAAACACCTGGACGAATTTTTGTAGGAATCACCTCTTTTTTATTGTTTTTAATTGCTATTACAGGATTATTACTGGCTATTAAAAGGCAAGGTGGTTTTCTTAAATTTTGCTCTAAGATAGTTAACGATAAATCCATTCAATACAACCATGTTGCCTTAGGTAGAATTTTATTAATTCCGATTATTATTATTGCTCTAACGGGAACTTATTTGTCTATGGATCGGTTTTCTTTATTACCAGAAAACAACGTTGAAGTTATAGAACAAAAAACAAGCTCTCAACAAAACATTGCTTTTTCTGAATTTCCTATTTTTAAAAACACTTCTTTAAAAGAGGTTCAAAAATTAGAGTTCCCTTTTTCGAGTGATGAAGAAGATTTTTTTATTCTAAATCTTCATGATAAAGAACTTAAAATTCATCAAAAAACAGGAGATATTGTACAAACCACCCACTACCCGTTTATACAAATTTTACACACCTTAAGTTTTAATTTACACACTGGAAACGGAAGTATTCTTTGGTCTTTAGTTCTATTTCTAAGCTCATTGGCTATTTTATATTTTATGTATTCTGGAACAGTCATTGCCCTTAAAAGATTAAGTTCTAAAACCAAAAACAAACATAAAGCCACCGATGCTAATTTTATTATTTTAATTGGCTCTGAAAATGGTGGTACCAAAAGATTAGCGAAAACACTACAATTAGCATTACTTAACGCTAATCAAAAAGTATTTTTAGACGATTTAAACAACTATAGTAATTACCCTAACGCAGAACAGTTAATTGTGATTACCTCAACCTACGGACAAGGAGAACCACCAAATAATGCCAACTTATTTTTAAACAAACTAGCAGAGGTTAAAATTCACCATCCTTTTAAAACACATGTGATTGGATTAGGATCTTTATCATATCCTAAATTTTGTGAGTTTGCCAAGGAAATTCATAAGCAGGCTTTATTAAAAGATGGAATGACTGTAACTTCTGACACACCTTTATTAATTCACAATCAGAATTACGAACAATTTAGAAATTGGGTGATAGATTGGAGTAACTCATTAAATTTAAACTTAGAGATTCCAAAAGAACTATCTGCAAAAAAGAAAAAAGAAATTACTTTTAAAATTATAGACAAACAGTCTGTAACAGATAAATATGATGAAACGTTTACACTTACTTTATCTGTACAAAAAAGGAAAAAATTTGTTCCTGGAGATTTATTAGGAATTACCCCACCAAACGAAACTTCAGAAAGATTGTATTCCATTGGAAAAACAGCCAAAGGAGATATGCTTTTAAGTATAAAAAAACATAGCCACGGAGTTTGTTCTAATTATTTAAACAATTTAAAAATATCTGATAGTTTACAAGCAAACATTCAACAAAACAAAGAATTCCATTTTCCTAAAAAAGCCAAGCATGTTGTTTTTATTGCCAACGGAACGGGGATTGCTCCATTTTTAGGAATGATGCATCAACAAACCAAAGCCAACGTTAGTTTGTATTGGGGAACACGTACTTATGAGTCAGAAAACCTGTACAAACCCTACATCACCGAGGCTTTACACACAAAAACCTTAAACAATTACGAAGCTACTTTTTCTAAAGAAGTTATTGAGTATAATTACGTGCAAGAACTATTAGAAAGAGACCATAAAAACATTGCCATCACTCTAAAAAACAAAGGAACCATTATGCTTTGTGGTTCTATTAACATGAGAGATGATGTTTTTATTCAATTAGAAAAAATCTGTACAAAACACCAATTACATCCTTTTAGTTATTACAAAGACAACGGACAAATTTTAACTGACTGTTATTAAGTATAGAACCAAAAAAGCTCAACAAAATCTGTTGAGCTTTTCTATGAAAATGTATTTTTTTAATTCCTTATACTAACGGAAATCTTGTCATATCTTCTGGTTGTTCTACACCAATCATTTTTAAAATAGTTGGAGCGACATCACCTAATACACCATCTTTAATTTCTTTAATGTCATTATCAACAACAATTAAAGGAACTGGATTGGTAGTATGTGCTGTGTTTGGAGAACCATCAGGATTCATCATTACTTCACAGTTACCATGATCTGCAATTACCAAAGTAGAATATCCATTTTCTAACCCTGTTTCAATAACTGCTTTTGCACATGCATCTACCGCTTCACAAGCTTTTATGGCTGCATCCATCATTCCAGTATGCCCAACCATATCACCATTTGCAAAGTTTAAACAAACAAAATCAGCTTCACCTTTCTTTAAATCTTCACACAAAGCATCTTTTAATTCATAAGCGCTCATTTCTGGCTTTAAATCATAAGTAGCTACTTTTGGCGAATCTCTTAAAATTCTAGATTCACCTTCAAAAGGTTCTTCTTGTCCTCCAGAGAAAAAGAACGTTACGTGAGGATATTTTTCTGTTTCTGCAATACGGATTTGTTTTTTACCTGCTTTAGATAAAACCTCTCCAATGGTATTCTTAATATTATCGTTATTATAAATTACATTAATTCCTTTAAATGTTTCATCATATAAAGTAATAGTAGTGTAATATAAATCTAACTTTTTAGTATTATGCTCAGGGAAATCATTTTGAGATAACATATTGGTTAACTCTCTACCTCTATCTGTTCTGTAGTTAAAGAAAAGAACTACATCACCTTCTTCAATAGTTGCTTTTGGAGTTCCATCAGCATTTGTCATAATTACTGGCTCTAAAAACTCATCCGTTACCCCTGCAGCGTAATTTGCTTTTAAACTAGCAATAGCATCCGTAGATTTTGTTCCTTCGGCATGCACCACAGCATTATAAGCTTTTGCTACACGCTCCCAACGATTATCTCTATCCATCGCAAAATAACGACCTGTCATAGATGCTAATTCACCTGTAGTTTTAGACATATGTTCTTGAATATCGCTAATAAATGCAGCACCAGACTTTGGATCTGTATCTCTACCATCAGTAAAAGCGTGTAAGAATAAGTTATCTACTTCATTTTCTTTTGCCACATCTAACAAACCTTTAATATGATCTATGTGAGCATGAATCCCTCCATTAGAAACCAATCCTAATAAGTGAACTTTTTTATTATTTTCTTTAGCATACTTGTAAGTATCAACCAATACTTTTTCTTGACCTAAAGTTTTTTCTCTAACAGCAATGTTAATCCTAGTTAAGTTTTGATAAACAATTCTACCAGCTCCTAAGTTCATGTGTCCAACCTCAGAATTCCCCATTTGTCCATCTGGCAAACCAACAAATTCCCCATCAGTACGTAAAGATGCATTTGGATATTTGTTATACAAAGAATCTATATAAGATGTGTTTGCATTATATACTGCTGATACTTTTGGATCTTGAGTAATTCCCCATCCATCAAGAATCATTAAGATTACTTTTTTGTTCATTATAGTTGAATTTTAATTCTTGTCACAAATATAAGGAGAAGCATTAATTAACTTAGGCTAAAACACTAAGAAACAAAGAAAAGGTTTTCGAATAAACGTTTAATACTGATTTAACTCTTTTTCTGAACAAAGCCTACACTAACTCATAATAATTTTGCACTAATTTTTTCATCAACAAAACAAGCTTTTAACAGTGAAATTATAACGATTATACCTGATAAAATGTTGTTTGTACAAAAAACATCAATTAGTCTAAAAAAACTCTTAAATTAGAAAGCAAAAAACCCCTTATTAGTAATGAAGATAAAATCTTATAGACAATACAAAGAAGATTATAAAGAAAGTATAGAAAATCCCGAAACTTTTTGGGCTAATATTGCCAAAGAATTTACTTGGCGAAAAAAATGGGATAAAGTTCTAGAAGCAGATTTTACAAAGCCTGAAGTAAAATGGTTTGTAGGTGGAAAATTAAATATTACAGAAAACTGCTTAGACAGACATTTAGAAAAAAACGGAAATAAAACCGCTATTATATGGGAGCCTAACAACCCAAAAGAAGAATCAAGACATATTACCTACAAGCAATTGTACCATAAGGTATCTGCTTTTGCCAATGTTTTAAAAAACAAAGGAATTGAAAAAGGAGACAGAGTTTGTTTATACATGCCTATGATTCCTGAATTAGCCATTGCTATGTTGGCTTGTGCTAGAATTGGTGCTGTACACTCTATCGTTTTTGCTGGTTTTTCTGCATCGGCTTTGGCTAGTAGAATTAACGATTCTGAATGCAAACTATTAATTACTGCGAACGAAGTTTATAGAGGTACTAAACCTATTAATCTAAAGGCAGTTTGTGATGAAGCCTTAGAAAAAACACCTTGTGTAAAAGACGTAATTGTATACCGAAGAACTGTTGAGCCTACTGCTATGAAAGAAGGTAGAGATACTTTTTGGTTTGAAGAATTACAAAAAGTACAAGATGACTATTGTCCTGCTGTTGATATGGATGCAGAAGATATGTTATTTATTTTATATACCTCTGGCTCTACAGGTACTCCAAAAGGAATGGTTCATACTTGCGGAGGATATATGGTAGGAACTACCTATACCTTCCAAAACGTTTTTCAAGCTAAAAAGAACGATGTTTATTGGTGTACTGCAGATATCGGTTGGATTACTGGACATTCTTATATTATATACGGACCATTAGCCTCTGGAGCAACTACAGTAATGTTCGAGGGAGTTCCATCTTATCCTGATTACGGACGTTTTTGGGAAATAGTTGAAAAACTAAAAGTAACGCACTTTTATACTGCACCAACAGCTATTAGAGCCTTAGCCAAACAACCTATTCACTTTGTAGAAAAATACAATCTAGATAGTTTAAAAGTTTTAGGATCTGTAGGAGAACCTATAAACGAAGAAGCTTGGCATTGGTACAATGATAATATTGGAAAAGGTACTTGTCCTATTGTAGATACTTGGTGGCAAACAGAAACAGGAGGAATTATGATTTCTGCCATGGCTGGAATCACACCTTTAAGACCTACTTTTGCAACGCAACCTCTACCTGGAGTACAGCCTGTTTTGTTAGATCCTGAAGGAAATGAATTAACGGATTCTCCTGCAGAAGGTAGTTTAGCTATTAAAGGCGCTTGGCCTTCTATGGCAAGAACTATTTATGGAAACCACCAACGTTATAAAGAAACTTATTTTTCTGCCTTTCCAGGAAAGTATTTTACTGGTGATGGTGCTTACCGTGATGCTATGGGGAACTATAGAATTACAGGTCGTATGGATGATGTAATTATTGTTTCTGGTCATAATTTAGGAACTGCGCCTATTGAAAATGCAATTAACGAACACGATGCCATTGTAGAATGTGCCATTGTTGGTTTTCCTCACGATATTAAAGGAAATGCTTTATATGCTTATGTTACAAAGTATGATAACATTACTACTAACGAAGACGTATTACGTAAAGAAATTAATCAGGTGATTACCAAAACCGTTGGAGCCATTGCTAAAATGGATAAAATTCAATTTGTAAGTGGTTTGCCTAAAACACGCTCTGGAAAAATTATGAGAAGAATTTTAAGAAAGATAGCCTCTAACGATGCTGAAAACTTAGGAGATATCTCTACATTACTAAACCCTGAAGTAGTAGAAGAAATTAAACAAAATGCCCTTTAATTTCTTCTAGAAATTATAAATAAAAAAACTCCAAAGCTAATTTCAGCTTTGGAGTTTTTTTATTTATTTACTTTTTAACTTCCATGTTCGTACCCAATCTACTCGCATAGTATTTACAGTATCATCTTCCAATTCTTCTTTATTTGGTAATCCTCCTACCCAAGGAGAATCTTGTGTCCATAAATCCCATATTAAAAATTGATCTAATGTAAAGGCTTGTGTTGTGGTTACTTTTCCTGATGGTTCTCCATCTAAATAAAACTGAACTGTATGAGCATCTTTCCACCAAGCACCTACAACATGATATGCTTCATTCCATTTTACACCTTTCAAGGTATTTCCTTCTGATAAATTTTTATTACTTGAATTCCCCTTTGCTCTTTCTGTAACGCCATTTTTTACAATAAAATACTGCGAATTCATTTGCCATGGATATTCATCTAAATCAAAACCACCTAAAGATTCTCTTGAAGGATTTGAATTGTTTTCAATAATATCTATTTCATCTCTATTATTAATATCTCCATTATTCAACCAAAAAGTATTAAAAGCAGATATATGAGCTGTTTTAATACGACATTCTGTATACATAGGGAATTTAATAGCTGTCTTAGATCTAACTCTTGAAGTTTCAAACCATTGTGTTTCACTCGTTTTATCCCAAGTTGCTTTTATCCATAAATTTCCATCAGTAACTCCTGAGTTTTTATTAACCATATTTACAGGAGTATCTCCGTAATTCCAATTGGTTTTCACCCATTTATCATCATTCCAAACATCAAATTCATCGGACAAAGCCTCTACTTTTTCCCATACCATATCAGTTGGTGTTGTATCATCAAAAGACACAAACGTAGGATAATTAACATCTGCTTTATTTACATCTATAATTTTCACTTCTTCTTGTGGATCTTCTGGAGTATCAGTATCTGAATCTGGTGGCGTAATGGCTACCGAATCACTTGCGCAACTTACAGAAACAACAAATACACTAAAAAGTAATAATTGTACTTTTTTTAATACTTTACTTTTAAACATCATTTACTTTTAATTTTATTCCCAACAAAAATATTTAAAGTAAACACTCAACTATTATACTTTATATAGACAATTACTGAACAAATCAAAAAAAACAATAGTAACTGATGACATTAGTGATGCTTTTATAATACAAAAGACACAATTAAAAGAATAAAAAAAATCCCAACTCAAAGAGTTGGGATTTTTTTTTAAAATTAAGGAAATACTATAGTAAATCTCTTAATCTTTGTGCTGCACCTTCGGCAGTAATATCACGTTGTGGTGTTCCAAACATTTCGTAACCTACCATAAACTTTTTAACCGTTGCACTTCTTAATAAAGGTGGGTAAAAACTCATATGCCAGTGCCAGTGACCATTATCACCACCATCAGTTGGTGCTTGATGAATTCCACTAGAATAAGGGAATGATGTATTAAATAATTTATCATATACTTTTGTTAAAACAGAAATAGCGTCAGCATATAACTCAGCTTCTTTTTCTGTCATATCCAAAATACTGTTTTGTTGATTTTTTGGAGCAATCATAGCTTCAAAAGGCCAAACAGCCCAAAAAGGAATCAACACAACAAAAGCATCATTTTCATAAATAATACGCTCTCTATCTCCGTTTAACTCTTGCTTTAAATAATCTCCTAATAAGCTAGATTTTTTATCAGCAAAATAAGTTTTTTGAGTTGTATCTTTTTTAGAAACCTCATTTGGCAAACTAGATTGCGACCAAATTTGTCCATGTGGATGTGGATTACTACATCCCATTACCGCTCCTTTGTTTTCAAAAATCTGAACGTATTTTATCTCATCCTTAGAACCAATTTCTTTATACTCACGTTGCCAAGTTTTTACTACTTCTGTAATCCCTGGTACATCCATATCTGCTAAACTTTTTGAGTGGTCTGGACTAAAACAAATCACCTTACAAATACCTGTTTCACTTTCTGCCTGTAACAAACCATCATTTACTTTAAAAGAAGGTGAATCACTTTGCAAAGCAGCAAAATCATTAGTAAAAACGTAAGTTCCAGTATACTTAGGGTTTAAATCACCACTAATTCTTTTGTTCCCGGCACACAAGTAACAAGACTCATCGTACTCAGGTCTTTTTTCATCATTAACAGCTTCATTCTGTCCTTGCCAAGGACGTTTAGATCTGTGTGGAGAAACCAATACCCATTCTCCTGTTAAAATGTTAAATCTTTTATGCGAATAATCTTCTAAATGCTTATCCATTGTATATTATTTTTCTTGATTAAATTAATTTTGTTCCATCAGACAATGCCACTTCATATGGAGAGCATTCATGACCGAATTTTTTAGTATACGCTTCAACTGCAGTTTTCTTAAAACCTTCAACAGCCGTTTTTTTGATTAAGTTAATGGTACAACCACCAAAACCTCCACCCATCATTCTTGCTCCTAGAACGTCTGAATTTTCTTTTGCCAAATCGACTAAAAAGTCTAACTCCTCACAACTCACTTTATATTGATGTTGCAATCCGTTATGAGATCCATAAATAAGTTTTCCTAAACCAACTAAATCATCACTCTTAATAGCAATCGCTGCAGCTTCGGCCCTAGCATTTTCTTGTACTACATACAATACTTTTTGATAATCTTCTTCTGATAATTGACCTTTTACTTTGTCTAAATCTGCAATAGTAGCATCTCTTAAAGCATCAATTCCTAACATTTCTGCTGTTTTTTCGCAAACTGCACGTCTGTCGTTATATGCACTATCAGACAATTTGTGTTTTACGTTTGTATTAAAAAGTAATAGTTGATAATCTTTAAAATCAATAGTAAAAGGTTCTGCTTGGGCAGTTCTACAATCTAACAACAAAGCACTGTTCTCTATACCGAACATACTTGCGTATTGATCCATAATTCCACATTTTACACCCACATAATTATGCTCGGCTGCTTGAGAAATTAAAATCATTTGATATTTAGTTAAACCTAAATTAAACAACTCATTAACACCAAAAACAACACTGTTTTCTAATGCTGCAGAAGATGACATTCCAGCACCATCAGGAATATTACCTCCAAAAACAATATCAAAGTTCCCAACTGTTTTTCCTAATTTTTGAGTTTCTGCAACTACACCAACCACATAAGCATGCCAGCTAGATAAGTTTTTAGTATCTAAATTATTAACATCAAACTGAAAAGTTTCATTCATATCAATTGCAATAGCAGTTGAAACATTTTTGTCTGTTTTTTGAATAGCCGCCACAATTCCCTTATCTATTGCTGCCGGAAAAACAAACCCTGCATTATAATCGGTATGCTCTCCTATTAAATTGATTCGACCTGGTGAATAAATAAGCACAGGCTCTGCTGTAAAATTTTTAGCAAAGTTTTCTGTTACTTTTTGAACTAATTTAGTATCCATATTTTATGAATTTAAGGGTGATTAACAACCTCTCTTAATTAAAAGTTAGGTATGATTTATTTTTATTGATTACTCTAGAGTAACCGTCCAATTGATTTTATATTTATCGCCTGCCTTTAACTCTTGCAAACCTAATTTGTTATTAAAACTATCCGAAACTCCAGTAACTGGCTCTAAAGCAATTACATTCTTTTTAGGAGGAGTATACATCTGAAAAAAGTTTTCTTTTCCAGTAGTATCAATAGTCATTTTATATTTAGGCGTATTAAATACTACTCTACCTTCTCCTAAAGCATAACAATCATCTAATTGTTGATCTTTAATTTCAATAGGCATTTTAGCTTTTTCTTCAATTATATTTTTAGTAATCATACGCTCATCAAACTCTATTGTTTTTATTGTTGATAAACTCAAAGTACTATGATACAAATCATCACTTAAAAAATAAGGATGCCAACCTATGGTAAAAGGAAAAGTGTTAGTGTCATTATTATCAACCTCTACCTGCAAATCAATACTAGAATTGGTAACGGTAAACTTTAATGTAATCGTAAATAAGTATGGAAAAGCTTTGTTTTTAGTTGACGTGGTATAAGTCATGGTAACAGAAGCCGCTTTATCTGAAGTTTCTGAATCTACAACCTCGAAAGATTTGTTATAAACCAACCCATGTAATGCATTATTATTACCTGTTTCATTACAATCAAACTGATAACCAACACCTTTATAAGTATATTTTCCATCTTTAATTCTGTTTGCAAACGGGAACAAAACAGAAGAAGCATAGGTGTTTTTATATTCTAAAGGATCTAAATCTACTATAACTGGATGAGAATTTATAGTTAACGTTTCTAAAGCCCCACCTCTGTCTAAACATATTTTAGCAGAAGATTTATTTTCGTTTCCAAGGATCTCAATATAATTAAGTCCGTTTTCTTGTAATTTATTAATTTGATACACTGTGATGATTTTATAATGACTGCCTTACAATAAGACGATTTATGTTTTCTACCTGAACAAGTTCTTTGTGATTAATCATTTGAGCCAAACGTTTTCCCATTTCGTTAAAATCTGTAGTAATGGTAGTAATTCCACCTTCTACTACTTCTTTTAACAATGTTTCGTTGTAAGATATAATTCCAATATCTTGGGCAATTGCCAAACCTTGTACTCTAATTTTTTTGATAATCCTTATTAAGTTTCTATCATCAGGAATAATATAGGCTTCCCCTTTTTGCAAAACCCTATCTTCTAACGTGGAAAGAATTTCACTATTTATGTTATTCTGATGACAAAAAGTTTCAAAACCTTTTAACATACCTATTGGCTGAATTTTTTCATCATATAAAAAAACCAGCTTTTTGTATTTTGTAATAAGCGGTAGCGCTTTGGTTAAATTTGTATTGATATCTTTTTCAAAATTTTGATACACAGCTGCATATTCCGAAAGCTCAGAATGCATTTGATCCAAAATAAAAACTTTCTCTTTTGGTATTCTTTCAATAACCTGATGAGTGTTTTTTAAATTTGCCGGCATCACAACATAAGAGTTATACCCTCCTATATTATCATTAATCAATTTACTAAACACTTTATGATTAAAGTGATGAAAATATATATCTACCTCGGTATTACTCTCTAAATTTTTTAAAAAAGAACTATACAACTCTTCTTTAAAACCATTTAACTCATCAAAAAGTAAAAAAACTTTTTTCTCAACATTAATATTTTCAGACAATACATAATAACCTTTTCCTGCAATAGACTCAACAATCCCTCGGATTTTTAACTCATTTAACGCAGTTAAAACCGTATCTCTAGAAACTTTATTTTCTTTTTGGATATAGCTAATAGAAGGCAACTTATCCCCTTTAACCATTTGTTTATTAACAATAGCATTCTCAACAGATTTAATAATCTGCTTATACTTAGGGATTCCTATTTGTTTTTTTATGGGTTCAAGATTCATAAAAGCAAAGATAACAAAAACTAGTATGTACTGGTATGTTTTTTGAAAAAAAAATCAGATTTAGTAAAAAACACTAAAGGAAATAAACAAATTTTTTGCATAAAAAAAGCCCAACTCTTAGTGAGTTGGGCTTTTGTACCTAGGGCGGGAATCGAACCCGCACTTCCGAAGAAACTGGATTTTGAATCCAGCGCGTCTACCAATTCCGCCACCTAGGCGTTTCATTGGAGCTGCAAATGTAAAAAAATATCGATGTATTCGCACTAATCAAACGAAAAAAATTTCTACTTTTGCAATCAAAACAAACCAACACCAACAACAATCATACAAATGTCTGTTAATCAACTTACTCCAAAGGTTTTTGCTTGTTCTCAGAGCACTGAATTAGCACAAGCTATTGCAAAACATTACGGTACTGAACTAGGTGACTTAACCGTTTCTAGGTTTAGTGACGGAGAATTCCAACCAGTTATCAACGAAACAGTTCGTGGAAGAAGAGTCTTTATTATTGGTTCTACTTTCCCTAACGCTGACAATTTAATGGAATTGTTACTAATTTTAGATGCTTGTAAAAGAGCTTCTGCAAAACACGTAACAGCAGTTATTCCTTATTTTGGTTATGCTCGTCAAGATAGAAAAGACCAACCTCGTGTGGCTATTGGAGCCAAAATGGTTGCTAATTTATTAGAAGCCTCTGGTGCTACTCGTGTAATGACCATGGACTTACACGCTGGACAAATTCAAGGTTTCTTTGAAAAACCAGTAGATCACTTATACGGATCTACTATCTTTTTACCTTATATAGAAAGTTTAAAATTAGAAAACTTAACTATTGCATCTCCAGACATGGGTGGGTCTAAAAGAGCATATGCTTATGCTAAATACCTACAAAGTGATGTAGTAATTTGTTACAAACAAAGAGCTAAGGCCAATCAAATTTCGCATATGGAATTAATCGGTCAAGTTGAAGGACAGCACGTTATCTTAGTTGATGACATGGCAGATACAGCAGGAACTTTAACTAAAGCAGCAGATTTAATGATGGAAAGAGGAGCTTTAAGTGTAAGAGCTATTGTTACTCACCCTATATTATCAGGTGATGCTTACGAAAAAATTGAGAACTCTCAATTAACTGAGTTAATTACTTCTGACACAATTCCATTAAAAAAGCAGAGTTCTAAAATAAAAGTATTATCTTGCGCTCCCTTATTTGCGGAGGTAATGGATAAAGTACAGAACTTCAAGTCAATAACGGATAAATTTATCATTTAATATATATTATGAAATCAATTACAATCAAAGGATCTCAAAGAGAAAGCGTAGGTAAGTCAGCGACTAAAGCCTTACGTAATGCTGGACAGGTACCTTGCGTTATATACGGAGGGGACAAAGTTTTACACTTTTCAGCAGATGAAAAACAATTCAAAAACTTAGTTTATACTCCAAACGTATATACTGCTAAGATTGAGTTAGATGGTGCTTCTTACGAAGCTGTTTTACAAGACATTCAGTTTCACCCAATTCACGACAGAATTTTACACGTAGATTTTTACCAATTACAAGCGGATAAAGAAATTTCTTTAAACGTACCTGTAAAAATAGTAGGTAAATCTAAAGGTGTTGCTGTGGGTGGTGCTTTACGTCAAAACTTACGTAAGTTAAAAGTAAAAGCTATTCCTGCTAACTTACCTGATTTTGTTAACGCTGATGTTACTGAATTACAAATTGGTAATAAATTATACGTTTCTCAATTAAGAAACGATCAATACCAAATCTTACACAACGACAACACTGTTGTTGCTCAAGTAAGAATGTCTCGTAATGCTGCTAAAGCTGCTGCAGAGACTAAGTAATTTTTACACAAAAAATACTAAAAGAGCGTTACAATTGTGTAACGCTCTTTTTTTATACCATAGAATCTTATATTTGACATCAAAAAAATAATGGCATTATTTTCTAAATGGTTTCAACCCAAACAAATTTCTAACGAAGAAGATCCCATGAAAAAATTCTTAATAGTTGGTCTAGGAAACATTGGCCCAAAGTACGAGAACACCAGACATAATATTGGTTTTAAAGTTTTAGACGATTTAGCCAAACAACAAGAAACTTCATTCACCACAGATAAGTTAGGCGATGTAGCTGTATTTAAATACAAAGGAAGAACGTTTATATTACTCAAACCTTCAACCTACATGAATCTTAGCGGTAAAGCCGTTAAATACTGGATGGAGAAAGAAAAAATTACTCAAGAAAACATCTTAGTTATTTCTGATGATTTAAATATTGATTTTGGAACCTTTAGGTTAAAAGCAAAGGGAAGTGCAGGTGGCCACAATGGTTTAAAAGATATTAATGAAAAACTTGGCAATCAAAACTATCCACGTTTTAGATTTGGGATTAGCGCCATGTTTGGAAAAGGAAGACAAGTAGATTATGTACTTGGAGAGTGGGACAAAGACGAAATGAGATTCTTACCTGAACTATTAGATAAAGCCTCTAAACTAGTTGTTTCTTTTGGAACTGCTGGAATAGGAAACACCATGAATCAGTACAACGGAAAACAAGTTGATGATCTATAATAAAAAAGCGCTCAATAAATTATTGAGCGCTTTTTAGCTTGGGAGATTTTCTTATTTTTTAACGAAAAAGATTGGTTATTTTAACTCTTCTAACTTCACTTTTATTTTCTCTGACAACTTTTTAACTTCTTCTTTATGTTTTGGTTGCTTAGAAATATTAACTGTTTCTAGCCTATCATTTTTATGATCGTATAACATATCAGAATAATACTTTCCGTCCTTTTTATTATACCATTCTGTATATAAATAGTCTTGTGTTTTAATTGCATCACTGTTTTTCCATCGGATATAAGCAGCATCATCACTTAACGTTTCAGAAGGATTTTTTACCAAACTAACAAAACTCTCTCCTTCTAAATGGCTTGGCTTTTCAATATCAGCTAAATCACATAAAGTAGGATACAAATCAACCAACTCTACAATTCCTTTAGCTCTTTTTCCTGCTTCTTTTTTAAATTGTGGAGCCGAAACAATCATTGGCACTCTTAAAGAAACATCATAAGTACTGTGCTTACACCACAATTCATGATCTCCTAAACTCCAACCATGATCTGACCATAAAACTATAATGGTATTTTCTCTTTGCCCTATAGCTTCTAAATGATCTATCAACTTTCCAATCATTGCATCTGTATAACTCACACAAGCAGAATATCCATGAATTAACTCTCTTGTTTTAGCTTCTCCTAAATCTGTAATGTTTCTATCTCTTGGAATGTCTTTATAGGCTCTTAACTCACCCCAAGTATGTATCGCCCCTTTTGGAGCCCCTTTAGCTTGTTTTGGAGACAAAGACAATGGTAAACTAGCTCTATCATACAAATCCCAATATTTTTTAGGTGCAGCGAATGGTAAGTGAGGTTTACGGAAACCTACCGCCATAAAAAATGGCTTTCCAGAAGCAACAAATTTATCCATGTCCTTAATAGATTCTAAGACTATTTTTCCATCAGAATATTCGTAATCACCAACATTAGCTATTTCAGTAGAATTCCCTATTTTTTTCTTAGGGTCTCCTTTTTTCATCAACGCTAAATTCTCTTTGGTAACATATCCTTTAGGATTATCTCTTGACCTGTCATGAAATGGTTCTTTAGACCAATCTTGTTCCATATCTCCATGTCCATGAATGGTTTTACCATAAGAAGTTGAGATATATCCGTGTTTTTTAAACCAGCCAGGAATAGTAATTGTACCTGGAGCATCTTGATCGATTCTAGAACTAACATCTAAAAACTTTTCGTGAGTAGGCCTTATACCAGAAAACATACTTGCTCTAGAAGCACCACACACTGGTACATTACAATATGCGTTATCAAAGGCAACCCCTTGAGAAGCCAACTTATCTATATTTGGAGAAACAATATGTGATTCTCCATAACAATTAAGTTCTGGACGTAAATCATCGACTCCAATAAATAAAACATTTTTTGGTTTTTGGTTTTGTGCAATGACATTGCTAAACATGGATGCCAGGACACATACGAGAATACTTAAGTTTTTTATTTTCATATTTATAAAATTGATGTTTTAAAAATACAAAAACATCTACCTTTAAACACTTTAAAAGAGTTTGTTAACTCTCCTAAACACTCTACATTCTATCTAAAAACCTTGTTTATTGGTCACTTGCGTACCATTCTGCAAAAGAACTACTAGTTTCTTGTAGCTTTAAAGAATGTAATTGTATGTGATTAGGCAATCTATTTTTTATCTTTTCGGCAAAATCTAAAATCATCATTTCACTAGTAGGTTGATAATCTACCAAAATCACATTATGACCTCTATCTTGTAACTCTTTTGCCAACTCTACATGAGGGGTATTTTTGTTAAAAACTGTTGCATGATCAAACACATCTTCTACCTCTGACTTTACAATTTCTTTTAAATCTGTAAAATCAATCACCATTCCATTTTTAACATGATTAGGATCTTGAATAGGCGTACCGATAACTGTTACATATAACTTATAACTATGTCCGTGTACATTTCTACATTTTCCATCATATCCGTGTAAAGCGTGACCTGTTTCAAAATCAAACTTTTTTGTAATCCTAATCTTTCTATTCATCTTATTTACTTTTAAATTGAGTTAAAGCCTTATTGGTTTCCTCTGACAGCACCAACTCTCCACTAACTCCTGCTCTTTCTTTTAATAAACTTGCCCAGTCCTCTGTACCTTTCCACATAGTTTTCTTCATTGCTGATAAAGCTTGTGGACTATAACTCACCAATTGTTTTAAAAATTTATCTAAACTATAATTTAACTCAGAAAGTGTTGTTTCTACCTCGTGATATAACCCTGCTTGATGAGCCCACTTAGCCGTTCGCCAAGTAGTAGCGTTTAAAGAAAGTTTGGCCATATTGGTCAACCCTATTTTTCTAGTCACCGCAGGCTCTATAACAAAAGGTCCAATACCTATACTTAACTCGGACAACTTAATAGATGCTGTTTCGGTTGCAAAAACATAATCACTTGCTGCAGCAATACCTACACCACCACCAACTGTTTTACCTTGAACCGAAGTCACAACAATTTTACCACAGGTTCTAATTGCATTGATAACATTGGCAAATCCCATAAAGAATTTTGTTCCATTTTCTAAATTATCAATAGCCAACAATTCATCAAAAGAAGCTCCGGCACAAAAAACATTGGTTCCTGCGCTTTTTAAATGAATAACACTTATTCCATCATTCTCCCCCAATCCTTTAATAGCATTGCTTAATTGATCTAATTGTTCACTTGCAAGTGAATTACTTGCTGGACTAAAAAACTCTATCTCTGCTACTTTATCTTTTATAGTAGTCTTTACATATGCTCCCATATCAACTATTTTATTCAAGGTTCAATTTAAGAAGTTTCACAAACTTAATACGTAAAATTACAGCTCTTAATAACATCCACACCAAAAAGGCAATCCATATTCCCAACATTTTAAATTCTAAATAATCTAAAACAACTAAGGTAGGTACAAAACCTAAAAAAGTAGCTTTTAATAAAGTATTTCGTAAAGTAACAGCCTCGGCCATACCTTTAAAAACATCATCATACACAAAAGCAATTGCATTTAATGGCTGCATTAATAAAACCATCCAAAAAAAGGTATTAAAAGTACTGATAACTTCTTTATCTTTTGTAAAAATAGATCCAATATAAGGATATGCAAAACCAAAAATCAGCAATAAAAACAAAGCTACTCCCAATGCATATTTGGTAATGGTACTAACCAAAAGCGATAAATCTTTATAATTTTTTTCTCCTTTTAATTTTCCTGATACTATGGCCGAAACACTAGCATAACCATCCATAAAAAAGGCAAAAAACAACCATATCTGAAAAGCAATAGTAAATGCTGCAATATAATTAGAACCATATTTTGTAGCATAAGCATTGGCCATTACCAAACTAGTGTTTAAAGCAATGGTTCTTACCAACATATTTAAACTAATATTGATGGTTCTTTTAAGTTCTGGATGTATATTAAAAATAATTTTAAGTCTGAATGGTGTTTTTATAAACAATAAAATTAGAGCAAAGACAAACATCACCAATTGCGAAATTACACTTGCCCAGGCCGCTCCTTCTACATGCATCGCAGGAATTACATCTTGAATTCCATATACCAAAACTACATCTAAAACAATATTTAAAACCGCCCCAGTAGCACTTACAACCATAGGCCAAAAAGTATTTTGAAGCCCTCTAAAAATGGAAAAAACAGAAACAATAAACAACAACAAAGGAAAACCTAAAGCCCTAATTCTATAATAAGAAACAGTATAATCTAACACCAAATGATCGGCATTATAGAGTTGAAAAATAGATACAGTTAAAGCATAGGTAACGATGTAGACCAAAATTCCTAAAATCATATTGATTCCAATCATTTGAGCTGGTAAACCTATAATTTTATCTAATTGATTTTTCCCTAAATATTCTGCCACCAAAGCAGCAATTGCGACTTTACTTTGTGTAAAAATCCAACCAAGTGTAGCTATAAAAGAACCTGCTAAACCTACCGCTGCCAAAGCTTCGGTAGCATTTATTGACACATTCCCTACAATAGCCGTATCTGTTAAAGATAAAATAGGCTCTATTACTCCAGAAACAATGGCCGGAACTGCAATACTATTGATGTATTTAAAAGAAAATTTACGACTGCTCATGAATAAAAGCTATGGATTTTTGAACCACTTGTTGTAAATCTTTTGGCATTTCTTTATCGGTATAAGGTTGACTACAACCCAAAGCATGATTCATATTTTCTATCCAAACCAATTCACTTTTTGGATTCCAATTTTTTACATTTTTAGATTCCTCTGGTTTTACCACTACATCCGTTGTACCATGAATTAATAAATGATTAGCTTTTAAGTTTTTAACTGCTTTTTGAATGTTTAATCTTTCTTTATTCTGAACAAAATCATTGTAAAAAGAAATATAATGAGGCATTTTTTGCTTTGTTCTAGCGTTTTTAATGTAGGCCACCCCTCTTAATTTCCACCAAAACAATTTAGCTCCTGTAGGAAATCTCATTTCAAAATCAGAAACTCCTGCCCAAGAAATTATATTTTTTACTCGACGATCTTCACTTGCTTTTAAGGTTACAATTCCACCACCTCTAGAATGTCCTATTAAAGTAATATCATCAACATTAATTTCCTCAGCAAATGATGGATTCTTTGTGATTTCATCTAATACAACTTCTAAATCATCTAATTCTTTGGTTAAGGTATTTTTTCCAAAAGCTTTTAAATCTGGAAAATCAATTGGCTGTTCAACTGTTCCACCATTAAAAGCAAAACTAAATTTTGCAAAAAAGAAACCTTGTTTGGCAAATTCAGTAGCCATTAAATTCCAAGCTCCCCAATCTTTATATCCCTTATATCCGTGACAGAAAATAACCACTGGTTTTTGCACCTTATTCTTGGTGTAATGAAAATCAGTTAAAATAGGTTTTTGA
The DNA here is from genome assembly GCF_001697185.1 of Wenyingzhuangia fucanilytica. GTDB lineage: Bacteria > Bacteroidota > Bacteroidia > Flavobacteriales > Flavobacteriaceae > Wenyingzhuangia > Wenyingzhuangia fucanilytica. The sequence goes on from NZ_CP014224.1 coordinate 3,085,089, forward strand.
TGTTTTCCTGAAATCTGGATATTCTTTTGAACCATTACGCTTCTTGTTTATAGGGGTTATCTAAATTTTCTACAAAAGTAAGTTTGTTATCTAAAATCTCATCAATTAATGCGAATAAACTCTGTTTGAAATCTTCTAAATATGATTTTGTAACTCGATAATCTTTAACTCTTGAATTACTAGAAAAATTCATCCCCAAAAAGCCTTCTTTAAAATTTTTAAACGAATAAATTCCTGTCTGAAGTTCATATTTATCCATATCAAAACCCTTATCTTCAGTATACAACAACACATAGGTCATTACCTGAACAATTTTATGGTATTTAAAATCTGTAGTTGCCAAACTTAAATCTCCCAGTTTTAAATCCGTAGATTTTACCATACCTGTTTTGTAATCTACAATTCTTCTAACACCATCAACCTCATCAACCCTATCAATTTTTCCTTTTAAATTGATTTGATGACCATTTGGTGTTGTTAACGCTATTTTATACTCCCTTTCTAAATCTTTAACTACAATTTGTTTTCCTGATTTAACTTCGGCTAATTCTTTATTTAAAAAATTCAACACAAATTGTTCTGCTACCTCACTAATCAACCTGTTTTTACCAATATTGATATCTCCATCTTTAAAATGTTCTTTAAATTTAGATTCAACCATTTTTTTGGCACCAGATTTCATCACTTTTAAATCCTCTGCAATCAATATTTTGTTAACATAGTCTTTATACAAAAACTCTAAAGAATCGTGCACAACGGTTCCTAGGGTATTACTAGCTACTTCCTCTTCTACCTTGTCTGTTTCCTTAATTTTTAAAACTATTTTATTGTAAAAAGTCAAAGGATCATTAATATACTCGGTAATTCTACTTGGCGATGCTCCCTTTGTAAAATAAGCTTGTAGTAACTCCATAACTCTTGGCGTTTTTTCAACCTCAACAGCATTGGTATTGGTACTACAAATATTTGCCACAATGTTTCTATGCGTTACATCTTCTTCCTTATCAATCATTAATTGAGTTAAAAACCTACTCATTTCTCCTCCTCCAAAATCATCAGATTTTGTATTGTACAATAAATAAACATTTTCTGCTCTTTGAATCAACCTGTAAAAGTGATACGAGAAAATAGCATCTTTAGCCAAATAAGTTGGCATGTTAAATTGTTTTTTAACTTCAAAAGAAATAAAAGACCGTTCGCTCCCCCCGGTTGGTAAAACACCTTCGTTTACAGAGGTAATAATAACGTTTTTAAAGTCTAAACAACGGGTTTCTAACATTCCCATTAGCTGCATTCCTTCTAAAGCCTCTCCTCTAAAATCAATACTTTCTAAAGGCAATATTTTTTTAAATATTTTATATAATACCTTTATGTTATTGATGTATTTGTACTCTAAATTTAGAGTTGAAATTTCTTGAAAAACCTTTCTAAACCCTTCTACATACAACAATTCAACTCCTTCTAACTTTTGATTTAAATGATTGATGAACTGAATAATTCTTTCAATAAAATCAGTAATATTTTGTACAGACTCAAACAAATCTCCCAACTTTTGATCTAAACCAGCCGTGATACAAAAAGTTTTAATTTGCTCTTGTGTAACAAATACTAAATTATTCTGTGTGATGGTTTTTATAACCTTTTCGCTATTACTATTTGTGATTTTTGAAATATACGGATGCCTTAAAAAGGATAAAATATCTTTATAATAAAAGGCATTTTTCCCTAGTTTTTCTTTGTTTAAATGCAACTCAAAAACAGACTGAAACAAACCAGACAAAGGGATATTACTTAGTTGATATCCCATAGTAATATTTACCTTGTTTACAGATGCTGGAATTGAATTTAACACCACCGGTAAAATTGTTTCTTCTGCCAAGACCAAAGCCGTATCTTTTGGAACCAACTCTTTTTCTAACAAAGTAGTAATAGACTTAATTCCTGTAACATTTAGTGGACTACCTAAAATCTGGATATTCTTTTTAGCTCCAAAATGACTGTTCACCCAATTTTTCCTATTTCCATTTTGTAAACAATCCCATTCATTAAAAAACTTTCTCATAAAAGTTCCAGCCTCATGTTCACTATTAATATAATAAGCATCAGCATCCCAATAAATATGATTCTGTTCTAGTGATAAAAAACTTTTAAATATTTCTTCTTCCGCCTGATTTAAGGCATTAAACCCGACAAAGTGAAAACAATTTTCTGAATGATTTTTTAAATACTCTTGATGTTTTTCATAGGCTTGTTTATAAACCAATCCTTGATAACCTGCTTTTTTATCCATCAAAACCTCATTCAGTTTTTGATAATACAAATACAAATCTCCCACAAAACTCATATAGTTTTTAACAGTATCTGTAACCTCATCCTTAGAGGGTGACCAATCTTTTATTTTTTGAATATCTGTTAAATATGAAAAAATTTCGGAGGCATTAACAAGATGTCTATCTATTTCGTTAAAATCTTGAATTACAATAGTAGCCCAACCAATAAATCTTTCAAAAGTATCTGCTTCTGTTTTTTGATTTTCTTGCTTATAAATTTTAAAAAACTCAAACAACAAAGAAACTTGATCCATAGTTTCTATACCCGAAATTTCTTTGATAAAATTTTCAATGCTAATTATTTTTGGCAAAAAAAATACCCTCCCTTTTAATTCATCTTTAAAAGCATTTTTTAGATAAATTCCTGCACGTTCACTTGGAACAACACAAACCGTATTCTTATAGTTATTGGTAGTATTTACAATGGCTAAAGCTGTTTCTTGTAAGAATGTTTTCATAAAGTAAAATCAAAAAAAAACCGTTCCTTAAAGGAACGGTTTTTAAAGTATTATAAAAAGTTTTTATTATTCAGATTCTATAGCAGATAAAACAACACGTCTGTTTAATGCTCTACCTGTAGCAGTTTTATTACTAGCAATTGGGTTAGCTTCTCCATAACCTACAGCATGTAAACGCCAATCTTCAATTCCTTTTGATGTTAAATAATCTACTACTGCTTGAGCTCTCTCTTGAGATAATTTTAAGTTTTTAGCATCATCTCCAGCACTATCAGAGTGTCCTTCAACATTAAAACGAACTCCATCAAACTCTTTCATTACGTCAACAATAACATCTAAGGTTTTTGTTACACCTCCTTTAAAAACTGCCTTACCAGAGTTAAACTGAATAGTTTTTGCATAAGTTCCTAATTTCTTTTTAGCTTCTTCTGTTAACTTAACTGGACATCCATTATTTTCTTTCGGTCCTCTTTCGTTAATACAGTTATCTAAATTATCTGTAACACCGTCACCATCTGTATCTGCCCAAGGACATCCATTATTTTCAATTGGTCCAAAAGTATTAGGACATTTATCATTGTTATCAGATAATCCATCTTTATCAGAATCTGGACAACCTCCATCTTTAGCTTCACCTGCTAAATTTGGACATTTATCTTCTGAATCAATCACACCATCACCATCTGAATCTGGACAACCTTTAGTTGCTTCTGTACCTGCTAATTCTGGACAAGCATCATCTTTATCAGCAATACCATCACCATCTATATCAGAACATCCAAATAATTCTGGTTTACCAGCAATTTGTGGACATAAATCATCAGCATCTAAGACTCCATCTCCATCAGTATCTTTCGCTCCAAATCTAAATACTAAAGAAATAGAATGTTGAAAATGATATCCTGAATTTATATATGTTGCGTGTCCTAACTTTGTGTCTCCAAAAATAGCATCTGATTTGTATGAAGATTCAAAATTTAAACCTATTGATTCATTAAACCAAGTGTTAAAACCAATAGTAGGAGATACTGTCAGCGCTTCATCACCATCAACCCATACAGCCCCAAGACCAAATTTTACATACGGATCAAACCAACCAGACTCTCCAAACATATGATTCAAATCGTAACGTAAACCTAAATCTAATGAATAGTAATTTTTTTCTGATACATCTCCCGCTGGTATTTTATCTAACGAATTGATTGCACCAGTAAAATCTGCAGAAAGCCCATGATCTAAATATCTTGCTACATACGCTCTTGATAAAACAGGAATCATATTCCAATCATGAGGACCAAAATAGTCTTCAATTTGATTTCCTAGTCTAGAAACGCCATATGGTGATACATCAACCATATTAATCCCAACCCCAATGGCCCATGGATGTTTTTCATCTTGTGCATTTGACTTTATCGCGGTAAAGACTAATAAAACGATAAGTGATAGTGCTTTAAAGTTTTTCATATTTTCTTTATTTTTTTATTTAATGCAAATATAACAAAAAATAACATACGTTAGTTTGTATGTTAATTTACTCTATAAAAAAAGCCACGATATGTAATAACGTGGCTTTTTTTATTTTTAAATATTAAATCTATTGGTTTTCTTTAAATTTAAACACTAAAGAAATAGAGTGTTGAAAATGATATCCTGAAGGAATTGCATCTGTAGTATTTCCCACTAAAGTAGAAGCTTTGTAAGCTGATTCAAAATTTAAACCTACTGTTTCGTTAAACCAAGTGTTAAATCCATAACTAGGAGAAATAACTAATCCTAAGCCATCACCATCTGTCCAAGCCGTACCTAAACCTAATTTTACATAAGGATCAAACCAACCTGTGTGACCAAATAAATTGTTTAAGTCATAACGAGCACCTAAGTCAATAGAATAATATGGTTTGTCGCTAGCATTTGCAGAATCAACAATGTTTATAGACCCCGCAGCATCTACTACAATCCCAGAAGTTAAATATCTAGCAACATACACTCTTGATAACAAAGATAATGATTGCCAATCTTGTGTACCAAGATAATCCTTAATTTGATCACCTACATTTCCTAATCCAGCTGGAGAAACATCAACAAAGTTTGCTCCAAAACCAACAGCCCATACGTTTTCTTCGTCTTGAGCATTTGCTTTAAATGAAATCAACGAAACAACTAAAGCCAATAACAATAACACTTTTGAATTCTTCATATTTTTAGTTTTATATTATGTCAAATATAAAAAAAATAACATATTTTATTAGCTATATCTTATTTTTATACACTTTTAACCTCTACTACCTCATTACAATACACTAGCAACCTCTTATTTACCTTATACCCTAGTCCTATTAAAACATTAGCATAGTTTTCTATTTGCAGCTCATGTGAAGTATTAAAAACACCTGTTTTATAATCAATAATCACCGCTTCTGTTCCTTTAAAAACCACCCTATCCATAATGTTTATTTCTCCACTATGTGTTAAGAACGATCTTTCTGTATATACCTCTAAATCTTGTTGATAATATTTTGTTAGCAACGGATGACAAACTACTTTTTGTATTAAATTTTTAGCGTTTTTAGAAAACTCCATAGGTAAACCTTGCTGATCTATATAACTATTTGCCAAATCAAGATCCTTAACAGATATAATTTTTTCAAAAGCGTTATGAATTAAATTACCATACAACCTTGCCTCATCGGTTTCGCTTTCATTTTGTACAATAAAAATTTGATTGTCTTTTTTATCAACACTAAAAAACTCTTCCATCAAATAATCATCCTTAGAATCTTCTACTTTAGACAATCTTTTATTTTCTCCAATTTCATAAATCAACCCTCCATTTTTTTGAGCCATATATTCTTTAAAATAATCTGAAAACTGTTTTGGAGAATCAACATTTCCATTTTTGGTATCACACAAAATATACAATTGCTCTTCTGCTCTAGTTAGAGCAACATACAAAAGATTAAAATTGTCTAACTGAGTTTCTGCATTAAGTTTTTTTAACTGCTCTTCTCCTTGATTTCCATAAAAAGACAACTTAGTTGATGCCTGTATTTGAAAACTCTCAAAACCATCAAACAATTTACTCTCATTGGTTTTATACCATATTTTTTCTCTTTTGATGTCTTCTGTATTTAAATCAAAAGGAAAAATAACCACAGGAAACTCCAATCCTTTAGATTTATGAATGGTCATAATCTGCACCGCATTTTCACTAGGAGCTACTTCTACTTTTAAATTCTTTTTTTTCTTATCCCAATAAGATAAAAACATTTGTAAACTCCCAGATTCTTTTAATTGATATTGTAATACCACATCTAAAAACGCTTGTACAAATACATCTGATATTGGTTGAAAGTTAAAAACACGAATTAAATATTCTATCCCATCATATAAAGACATGGCGAAAAAAGTTGTTAAACTAAAATCAATCTCTAAATAAGTAAACAACTCCTCAGGACTCGTTTTAGTTAAACAGTGTTCGTAAAATTCATGCTCTGATACCTGAATATTTAAGTAGCTGTGTAAATAATACAAAATTTGAATCAAGACTTCTTTATCTTGTGGGTTTTCTATCCATCTTAATAAAAAAACAAATATTTGAACAACCTTATTATTTTTTAGCAATAAACTATCTGGAGAAATTACTTCTATTCCTTTAGACACCAAATAATCGGCAACTACAATTCCATTATTTTTATTTCTTGTTAACACACAAATATCACCATAGTTAAAACCCTTAGACTTTATCTCTAAAATCATTTGATGGATTTTATCAGGATATACTTCTTCTAACACAAAGTCTTCATCACGCTCAAAAACCTCTAAACGTACATATCCTCCTATCTTGGTATTGGTTTGTTGATATTTTTCTTGAGCATAGATATTTTGATACTCAGGCTCTTTTATATACGATGATAAAAAAGCAAAAAAGTCGTTATTAAAGTTGATGACATTACTGTAACTTCTATAGTTTGTTCCTAGAGTCACTACTTTTTTATCTACATGAAATAAATCATGATTGGCTTCATCCGAAAGCGCAACAAATTGCGAAGCTTTTCCTCCTCTCCATCTGTAAATAGATTGTTTGGCATCTCCCACTAACATTAACTGCCCACTTCCTTGCGACAAAGCATTAGCAATTAAAGGAATTAAATTTTCCCATTGCAATTCGGAAGTATCTTGCATTTCATCAATAAAAAAATATTGAAATTTCTCTCCCAAACGCTCATAAATAAATGGAACAGGCTCGTTTTTTATTTGTTTACTAATCACACGATTAAACTCCGCGTTTACACAAATATTATTTTCCTCTTTTAATTGTACGTATTCTTTGTTGATATGACTCAACACCGCCAAAGGAACTAATGATTTTAATATTTTTTTAACTAAAAAGTATTGACCTAAATGGTCTTGACATAATTTTTGAGAAATAGCATATACAGCAAATAACTCTTCTTGAATCAAATCAATTTTACCTCTATCTGCATTTTTTTTAGGATCCTTTGGTTTTGTTTTTGCATACAAAACTCCCGACTCCATATTCCCAATCAATCTTTTTCCTGCTAACTCCTCCTCTTTTAACATCCAACTACCCAAAAACTTTTTAAAATAATTAGGCAAATCTCCGCTAGCAAAAGAACTATGTGCAATATCATTCTCATCAATTAAACCAATAGCTTGTTCTCCTATTTGTTTAAAAGCTTGTTCGGTGTCTTGTAAATATTTTTTAAGATTCTTTTCTAATTTTTGAAAATCAGAAAGATCTGTATTTACCAATTTAGAAACCTCAATTTCGTTTTCTTCATTTAACAAAAGTTTAGCAACATCTATTAAAGAAGCATTAATATTCCATGACTTATCATCATTAACCTGATGCAAGGTGTAATTTACCAAGGTTTCTGTTAAATCTTTATCTTCTCCAATTCTAGAAACCATCAAATCAATGGTTTCTTCTAACAAAGGATCGGTATCCATTTCTACCTCAAAATCTAGAGGTAAACCTAAATCCAAAGAAAAAGTTCTAATTAATTTATGGGTAAAACTATCAATGGTATTGATATGAAAACTAGCGTAATTATAAAGAATGTTCTTTAAAATTCGTTGTGATTTTTCTTGAACAACATCAAAAGGCAGTCCGGTTTCTTTTAACAAATCACTAACAATATTGTTCTCTGTATTCTGAGCTGCATCTTTTAACGTTTTTAGCACACGCTGTTTCATTTCGGCAGCTGCTTTGTTGGTAAAAGTAATGGCTAGAATTTTCTGAAATTCGAACTCACTTTTAGCCAATAAAAGAATTTTTAAATATTCTTTTACTAGTGTAAAGGTTTTACCACTACCTGCCGAAGCATTATAAACTTTAAAGGGACTTTCTGAAATCATAGCACAAAAAAAAAGAGATGGTCTAAAATAAACAATCTCTTTTAAAATAAGGTTAAAATAAAAATTACTCTTTGGTCGAATTGGCTTTTCTAATAGCAACCGTAAATGTTTCTAAATCTGCATTAGACCTTGCTAATTCTACAGCAACCTTTACCACTTCTTCGTGTGTTTTTAATGGAAACCCAATTCCTACAGCCAACTTCTCTAATAATTTTAAAGACAAATCATAAGATTCTTTATCAACATGTAACATGTTTGCTAAAGCATACAATCTTTCTATTCGCTCTTCGTAATTAGAAGGCGGGTTAATTGGGTATAAATCTGGATTACGAATGATACTCCTAAACGCTAAATCACTTATTCCTAAATCGGCTTTTATTTTCTTTAGCAAAGTAATTTCTTCTCTAGATAATTTATTGTTAGACCTTGCTATTTTAACTATGCTTGCTAAGTGACCTCTATTCATTCTTTGAGTACCACTCAAAAAAATATTCATGATTGACATATATCGTATTTATTTAAGGGTTATGTACTAAAAATAGTATTTAATAGTAACTTATACAATATTTAAGCCAAAATAATCTAACCTCTAAACAGAAAGAAATTTTGTTTGATTCCTTCTAATTCTGAGTTCTTATTGTCTGATATGTAAGAGATGGCCTTTTCCGTAAAGGCTAAACCTTTATTTGTTAGACTGATAACCCCATCTTTAATCTCAATCATGTTATTCTGACTAGCGAGTTTTAAAACTTTTTTAGCTCTTTGTTTGGTCCAATTAATATGTTCTTGTAAATGATTGATATTTCTTTCTTTTTCATCTTCGTGATTAGCCAAATGCAACATAAATACCAACATTGCAACTTCGGTTTTTTGTTGTTTGGTTTTATACCATTGTGATATATAACCTTTGTTTGGAGCAAACAAATACACTATAAAAAACAACAAACCTAAAACTGTAGCAATAGTTCCTGCAATAGAAGCATCTAACCAATGTGCCACCCAATAACCTGTAACAGATGCAAAAATTCCCACCAAAGAAGATCCTATTAACATCTTTTTTAAATTATTGGTTAGTAGATATACACAAGCTGCTGGAACAATCATAAAAGCCACAACCAAAATAGCACCAATAGCATCAAAAGCACCAACCGTGGTTACTGATGAAATAGTCATTAAACCATAGTGAATTCCAATGGGGGTAAATCCTAAAGAAGCCGCTAGGCCTGCATCAAACGTTGCTATTTTTAATTCTTTGTAAAATAAAATCAACAATAAAATAGAGACTGACAAAATAGTTCCAATCATCCAAAGTGATTTTGGCCCCATATCTATTCCATTGTACATCCATCTATCAAATGGAGCAAAAGCAACTTCTCCTAACAATACGGCATCTACATCTAAATGTACATCTCCCGCATTTTTGGCTATTAAAATCACACCTAAACTAAAGAGGGATGGAAATACCAAACCAATAGCGGTATCTTCTTTTACCAAGCCTGTTTTTTGAATATACTCTACCAACACAACAGTTAAAACTCCTGTTAATGTGGCCATCAATATTAATAAAGGCGAAGCTAAATCTTGAGTAATAAAGAATCCAATTACAATTCCTGGTAAAATAGAATGACTAATAGCATCGCTTATTAAAGCCATTTTTCTTAGCACCAAAAAAACGCCTGGCAAAGCACAAGCCACAGCCACCAAAATCAATATGATTTGTATTTCTAATTGTGCATTTGTCATGACTGATTTGTATATAAATTTTTAGCCGTATTAAATCCTTTTTCTGTTAAAGACCAATCTCCTTTTTCTAAAAGAATTAACTCTTCGGATTCTAAACTTTTTAAACTCTTACGGGTGTATCCTTGAAAATTATTCAACAATTGAATTTTATGTGGATGAGAAATATTATCGTGATTTTTAGCAATGTTATACATAAACAGTAAAGTCTTCATCAATTTTAAATCGTTTCTATTTTTCCACAATTTAATCTGCCTAAACAACAAACCTCTTATAGGAGAAAACACAAATGATATCATTACAAAAACAGTAGCTATCAACACAATTACTGGCCCTGTTGACAAATTATTGGCACTAGCGCTAATGGCAGTTCCTAATAAACCTGAAGTCGCTCCAAAAAAACCAGCTAAAAGCACCATTTTAGACAAACTATTTGTCCACTGTCTTGCTGCTGCTGCCGGAGCTAACAACATAGCGCTCATTAAAACCACACCAACAGTTTGTAATCCCATCACAATAGCAATTACAATAAAAGAAGTCATTAAAGTATCTATAAACTTTACATGAAACCCTAAAGTAGTAGTATAATCTGCATCAAACAAAACCATTTTAAACTCTTTCCAAAACAACAAAACAACTATTAAAGCAATTCCCGAAATTGCAGACATTAGCCAAACATCACTAGCCAACAAAGTAGCTGCTTGACCAAACAAATATTTTTCTAAACCTGATTGATTGGCATTGGGTAATTTTTGAATATACGTTAACAACAACATTCCAAATCCAAAAAAAGTAGACAACACCACTCCCAAAGCAGTATCAGATTTTAAATGAGTTTTTGATATAATTCCTTTGATAAAAACAGCACTTACCAAACCACTTAACAAGGCGCCCAACAACAAACCATTATTGTTTTTTACTCCTAAAACCAAAAATACAATGGCGATTCCTGGTAACGAAGCATGAGAAATAGCATCGCCCAACAGACTTTGTTTTCGCAACACAGCAAAACTTCCTAGCATACCACACAAAGCCCCTAGTACAGCTGTACCAAGCGTAATAATTTGCAGTGTGTAATCTGTCATTAATAAATCAAAATATTCTTTCATCCTTTTAGTTTGTCAAGTCATAAAGTAGAAAGTTATCTCACTAACTTTTCCACTTTTAAACTTTTCACTTTACAACTACTCTACAATACTTGTTTTGTAATTAATTCCGTAAGTCTTGGTTAAATTGTCATCGTTAAAAATCTGTGCTACTGGTCCTGTAGCAATTTTCTTCACATTTAAAAAAGTAACCCAATCAAAATATTCTGGAACAGTTTGTAAATCATGATGCACAACAATGACCGTTTTCCCTGCCTTTCTCAACTCTTTTAAAATCTGAATAATGGCTTTTTCTGTAGTAGCATCTACTCCTTGAAAAGGTTCATCCATAAAATAAATGGCTGCATTTTGCACCAAAGCTCTAGCCAAAAAAATTCTTTGTTGCTGCCCACCAGACAATTGAGAAATTTGTCTATTCTGAAAAGTTAACATCCCCACTTTTTCTAAAGCTTCTAAAGCGGCTTTTTTTTCGGCTTTCCCTGGTCTTTTTATCCAACCTAAAGAACCGTATGTCCCCATCATTACCACATCTAAAGCTGTGGTAGGAAAATCCCAATCCACACTTCCTTTTTGAGGAACATAAGCTACTAAGTGGCGTTGTTTTTTATATGGTTTTCCGTATACTGTAACAGATCCTGCCAAGGGTTTTATAATATCTAAAATAGATTTTAACAAGGTAGATTTTCCAGCTCCGTTTGGCCCAACAATAGCCATCAACACTCCTTCTGGAATTTGTAAATCAATATCCCACAAAACGGGTTTATAATTATACGCTACAGTTAAATCATCAATAGCTATGGCTATTTTTTGTTCCATTGTTTTATTTATTTTGGGTGTTACCCTTCCCGAAATTTCGGGAGGGTCGTGCTTTCCTTACTCGCTTTTAAAGGCTCTCGATTCCGCTCGAGCACCTTTAAAGAGCTCAAACAGGCCAGTCAATCACTAACACAGTTTGTAAAAAGAATTTAATATTCATAGAATCATCTCAGTTCTCGACTTCGCTCGAACACCTCTATACTTACTTTAACGCTTCTACAATCGTATTCACGTTGTAACGATACATCCCTATATATTTTCCTGTTTCCTCTGTTGGATTCCCTAAAGCATCCGAAAATAATTGACCTCCAATTTTAACTTCATGTCCTTTTGATTCTACAGAAGCTTGCAAAGCCTCTACTGTTCTTTTAGGCACAGAACTTTCTACAAAAATGGCTTTTACTTTATTTACTATAATAAAATCAGAAATACGTTGCACATCTCTCACACCAGCTTCCGTAGCTGTTGATAATCCTTGCAATCCCACTACCTGAAAACCGAACTCTTTTCCAAAATAAGAAAAAGCATCATGAGCAGTTACTAAAATTCTTTTTTCCTTAGGCAACTCGGCCACCTTTGTTTTTAACTCAGTCTTCAATAAACTTAGCGCTGCTAAATAATCTAAGCCATTTTTTTGATAAACAGCTTTATTCTCAGGATTCGCTTTTGATAAAGCAACAATCAATTTTTCAGTAATTGTTTTCCAATTATCAATAGAAAACCAAATATGTGGATCGTGAGAATTTGCAAACATTTCTGAATTGATAATTTCATCATGCGATAAAAAATCACCCAAAGCAATGGTTTGTTTACCAATCTGATTCATTTTCTCAAACACATCTACCAATTTTCCTTCTAAGTGTAATCCGTTATAAACAATTAAATCGGCACTAGATAATTTAGAAACATCACCTTCTGAAGCTTTGTACAAATGAGGATCGACCCCTGCTCCCATAATTCCTTTTACCTCAATATCATTTCCTCCCAATACTTTTACCAAATCGGTAATCATGGTAGTGGTTGTAACTACAGTAAACTTTGTGTTTTCTATTTTTTTTGATGGTTTACAAGCCACCAAACCTGTTAACAACAAAGCAAACGCTATTATTTTTTTCATTTTAATCATTTTGTTTTACATACAAATTGCTAGAAATTTGTTGTGATATGGATATTTTTTGCTCATCAATAAGCAACATCATAGAATTATCAAAACTCTCTTTGTGTAATACTTTTATCTCTACTCCAAGTTTAATATCTGCATTATCTAAATACTTTAAAAAAGCACTAGAACTATCTTTTACTCCAACAATTTTACTTTCTTCTCCTACTTGTAAAGAAGACAGAACCGTAATATTCCTTTTGATAAAATTCCCATCCTTATCTGGAATAGGATCTCCGTGAGGATCATATCTAGGAAAATCTAAAAAAGCATCTAATCCATTGGTTAATTTTACAGACTTTACATGCTCTAACTGCTCTGCCACTTCGTGAACTTCATCCCATTGAAAACCTAAATGACGAACCAAAAACACCTCCCATAGCCTGTGTTTTCTAATAACATGCACCGCTATTTCTTTTCCCTTTATTGTTAAAGAAACTCCTTGATACTTTACATAATTCACCAAATCTTTTTCGGCCAATTTCTTAATCATATCTGTTACAGATGAAGCCTTAGTTTCTAACTTCTCTGCAATTTTATTGGTACTTACCGCTTTGTTACTCACAACAAACAAACTATATATAGCTTTTAGGTAATTCTCTTCTGTTTGTGATAAATCTAATTCCATTATTACAAAGATATAAATAAAAACAACAACATGTTTTAAAATTATTTTTAGACAAGTCTAAAAATTTATATAGATTTGCAAAAAATAATTTTAATGAAATCAATAATTATATCTTTTTTAATATTTACCACTGCTATTGTTCACGCACAACAGTCTTATTTAAATGGTAAAGTAGTTTCTAATGGAAATCCTATTCTTGCCAACCTTACCATTAAAGAAAACAATAAAACTATTAGTACTAATTTAAACGGAGAATATTCTTTAAAAACCAAGCCTGGAATATATACAATTATCGTATCCGCCGTTGGGTATAAAAATCAAGAAACCAAACTGATGTTTTCTAACAACGATATTCGAACCCTTAATTTTGAATTAAAAGAAGACATTTTAGGATTAGACAAAGTTGTAGTTACTGCAACAAGAGGATATTTAAACCGAAAAAAAGCACCTGTTATTGTAACTGTAACAGATGCAAAAGTTTTAGAAGCTACCCAAGCGGTAAGTTTATCAGAAGGATTAAACTTTCAGCCTGGTTTAAGAATGGAAACCAATTGCCAAAACTGCGGAACTTCCGAAGTAAAAATGAATGGACTTGGAGGCTCTTACTCACAAATTTTGATTGACAGTCGTCCTATTTTTAGTGCATTAAACAGTGTTTATGGACTAGATCAAATCCCTGCTAATATCATCAAACAAATAGAAGTAGTTCGTGGTGGTGGCTCTGCCCTTTATGGTTCTAATGCTATTGCAGGAACTATTAATATTATTACCAAAGATCCATCAGAAAACAGTTTTGCTATTGGAAGCAATTTAGCTTTGATAGACGGTAACACTCAAGACAAAACCATTACTTTTAACGGTACTGTTATTAACGAAGATTACGATACAGGAATTGCGCTTTTTGGTATGAAACGTAACCGAGGTGCTTACGATGCAGATAACGATGGTTTTACAGAAATCACCGAAATGGAAAACACTTCGTTTGGCCTAAAAGCTTTTACAAGACCTACCAACAGAAAAAAAATTACGGCTGAATTTAACGCTAACAACGAATACAGAAGAGGTGGAAACAACCTACATTTACTTCCATTTTTAGCCGATGTTACAGAACAAATAGAATCTACTGTTGTATCTGGAGGGTTGACTTATGAATATTTAAGTCCTAATAAAAAGGACAACTACTCTGTTTACGCTTCTACTTCTGTATCTAAAAACAAAAACTTTTACGGAGGATTGGCAGGTAATACTCCAACTGAAGAAAATATTAAAGAGAGTATAGAAGGTTTTGGAAAATCAAAAGACATCACCTTTGTTACAGGAACTCAATACGCTCATAAATTCGACAAGTTTTTAAACAACACAGGTACTTTTACAGGAGGAATAGAATACAAGTACAATGACATTGATGACCGAAAAGAAAACCCTGCTTTTATTCCTATTTTACAAACAACACATATTTTAGGTATTTATGCGCAACAAGAATGGGTAATAAACAATAAACTTAGAGTTTTAGGAGGACTTAGAGGTGATATACACAATTTAGCCGAAGAGTTTGTGGTATTTAATCCAAGAGCTAATATTTTATACAGTATTAACAAGAATTTAAGATGGAGAACTAGTTATGCCAAAGGTTTTAGAGCTCCACAAATTTATGGAGAAGATGTACACGCCGGTTTAGCAGCAGGAGAAATTAGTAGAATTAGAAATGCCGATGGATTAAAATCGGAAACTTCTCATAGCTTTTTAACTTCTTTAGACTGGACAAAAGAATTAACAAATGGTGATTTTTCTTTGGTTACAGAATTGTTTTACACCAAACTAAACAATGCCTTTGCCTTAGAACAAGGAACCCAAACGGCTCCAGATTCAGGAATTTTTGAATGGATAAGAAGTAATTCTACCGGAGCAAAAGTGTATGGTGCTAATATCGAATTAAAATATGCTCCAAACATAAAATGGTTATTTCAAGCAGGAGGAACTCTTCAACGTTCTTTGTATAACGACAAAGTAGAATGGTCTGAAGATGAACTTGACCAAGCCACAAAAAGATTTAATAAAACCCCAAATGTATACGCAAACTTTGTAGCCACATACGCTCCTACCAAAACATTTCAAAACAACTTATCTGGGGTGTTTACTGGTCCAATGTATGTGCAACATTTGGCAGGATTTATCCCTAAAGATAAACTAGAAAAGTCTCCTTCTTTTTTTGAATTAAACTGGAAATCTTCTTATCGTTTTTTTATTGATGACCACAAACACACTTACTTTGAAGTATCTGGTGGAATTCAAAATATATTTAATGCTTATCAAAAAGATTTTGACCAAGGAGTAGATAGAGATGTAACTTATATTTATGGACCTCAAAGACCTAGAACATTTTTTGTAGGATTAAAATTTGGAATATAAATACCTAATTAAAAATATATACACTATTTTAAATGCTACTTACAAGCATTAAAACAATATGAAAAAAATAGTGTATATATTTCTAATGATTGCATTTGCAAGTGCGAACGCTCAAATCATTACAGACAGACCTACTCAAACAGAAAGTTCATTAACTGTAAATTCTGGAGATTTACAAATTGAAAGCGGCTACTTAATTTCTTTTGAAAATGACCTCAAAAACACTTTAGCGCCTGTAGCACTATTTAGATATGGTATTACCAAAGGAGTTGAAGTTAGAATCTTAAGTCAATTTCAAACCGCTAAAGAAAATAATATAACCAGCAAAGGAATTAGTGATTTACAAATTGGTACTAAAATTCAACTTTTAAACAATGAAGATGTAAATACCAAAATTGCATTTTCATCACAACTATCACTGCCTACAGGAAGTAAAGGATTTAGCTCAGAAAAAACAGGTTCTATCAACAGACTTTCCTTTTCTCACTCCATTACTAACAATACGGGTATTGGTTACGGAATTGGTTATGATTATTTTGGATTTGGAAACGGAAATGCCATCTATTCAATTTCTTTAGGAACAGCCGTAAACAATAAAGTAAGCATATATATTGAGCCTTACGGAACTTTTGTAAACCTCAACAACCATATCTCTAACATCAATACTGGTTTTACCTACTTACAAAACGATTATTTACAATTTGATTTTTCTTTTGGAACAGGAATCAATCAAAAAAGCAACTATATTTCTGCAGGGATTAGTTGGCTAATTAAACACAAATCATCCATCTAAAAGTTAAAACCTGCTTTCAGAAGTCTTAAATATGTGTTATCCACTTGCACACTTTATTTGATAAATAGAAAATTGGCAAAAACCTTTGTGCTTATCAAATTTTTAAAAAGTTAAGAACCCCAATAAAACAAGTAAGTACAAGGAAAATATTTGTTAAAAACATCCTCATATTTTAAATCATAAACTAGTGTGCTAAAAAAGTTATGATTCGTTTTTTTACGTTGATAAATTCGTATTTTAGCATCAATCAAATTAACAAAACAGAGAGTCAAAATGGCAAAAGAGACGAACGAAAAAGATGCAAAATTAAAAGCATTACAGCTTACCTTAGATAAATTAGACAAAACTTATGGTAAAGGGGCCGTAATGAAAATGGGAGATATGGCTGTACAAGATGTAGAAGTTATTTCTTCTGGATCTTTAGGTTTGGATTTGGCTTTAGGGGTAGGTGGATATCCTAAAGGACGTATTATTGAAATTTATGGACCTGAATCTTCGGGTAAAACTACTTTAACTATTCACGCCATTGCAGAAGCACAAAAAGCTGGTGGTATTGCTGCTTTTATTGATGCAGAACATGCTTTTGATCGTTTTTATGCTGAAAACTTAGGGGTTGATGTTGATAACTTAATTATTTCTCAACCAGATCACGGAGAGCAAGCATTAGAAATTGCAGAAAACTTAATCCGTTCTGGAGCTATTGATATTGTTGTAATTGACTCCGTTGCTGCCTTAACTCCAAAAAGTGAAATTGAAGGAGAAATGGGAGATTCTAAAATGGGATTACATGCTCGTTTGATGTCTCAGGCATTACGTAAATTAACAGGAACTATTAGCAAAACAAAGTGTACTGTAATATTTATTAACCAGTTACGTGATAAAATTGGAGTAATGTTCGGAAATCCTGAAACTACTACTGGAGGTAACGCTTTAAAATTCTACGCTTCTGTACGTGTTGATATTCGTAGAAGAACGCAATTAAAAGACGGAGATACTGTAATAGGAAACTCTACCAAAGTTAAAATTGTAAAGAACAAAGTAGCTCCACCATTTCAACAAGCAGAGTTTGACATCATGTATGGTGAAGGAATTTCTAAAGTTGGAGAAATTTTAGACATTGGAGTAAACTACGGAATTATTAAAAAGAGTGGTTCTTGGTTTAGCTATGGTGAAACTAAATTAGGACAAGGTAGAGATGCTGTAAAAGGATTGATAAAAGATAATCCTGAATTAGCCGAAGAACTAGAAGCTAAAATTATTGATGCTATTAAAAACCCAGAAGGAGAAGAATAGACATCTTTTTATATCATAAAAAAACCGATAGTAATTGCTATCGGTTTTTTTATGATATTCATTTAAGCTGATTTAAATCTAACTCAAGTTAAATAAAACTAGTTCTTTTTACTCTTGTCTTCCAACTCTAATTTTTCTGCAAAATATTCACAAAAATCTCTCATCGTTGCAGACATTTTTTCATCATTAGTCGCTCTTTCAAAAGTATCTGCCATTTGCAATAATGTTTGATGAAAAAACACTTTCATTTCATCAACAGGCATCTTTTTTGTCCACAAAGGCAAGTATAAAGTTTCTTTTTCTTTACTATCCCAAACAGAAATTAAAGTTGCTTTTGATGCATCTTTGGTAACGCCACCATCTGTTGCAGACCAGTGAATAGTTTCTGGAATTTTATTTTCATCAAGCCCTATTTCAAACTCTATTTTTGATTTATGTGCTACTGCCATCTTCTTAATTTTTTAGACTGCAAAGATATAGAATTTGTTTTCGATAGCATGATGATGAAAATCATTCTTAAAACAATTTAGCAAACCTGTTTTGATCAAGGATATTTTTAAGATCATAAAAATACGCGAATTGCCATTTTTGAGTAGCCAATGCTTGTTTAGTGTCAACAACATCCCAAGGAGAATATACCCTAAAAGCCCTTTTACCCTCTTTAGTTTTAGTACTAATAATTCCCTTGTGAATGAGCACTGATTTTGGAAAAACAAAAACGCCCAATTGATTAGATAACTTTGCATTTACAAGAAAAAAATCAAAAGAATCGTTCTCAAAAAAAGGTTCAATTACCCCACTATTATTTCTTTTATAAAAAGTTACAAATTGTCCTTTTTTCTTTGGCGTTATTTTAGAAGTTCTACTAATGATTCGCTTTCCATTTAACAAAAATCTACAGGCTTTATACTCTTTACTTTCTTTTTCTAATACAAAATCAATAGGTTTTAAATCAACTCCATCATTACTTTTTAAGGTAATTTCATTTAGTAAAACCTCCATTATTTTTTGGGTTTATATCCCGATTGATTTAAAATAGTTTGAGCATCTAAATCAATTAATTCCTGTGGAGATATATGATGTTTGTCCATATAAACCCTAACAATTTTTAAACCCATAAACTTTCCTATAGCACCTGGAGAATCTCTATCAATAGAGGTGTAAAATTTAGAAAAAGGAGCCACCTCTAAAAATCGCTGTTTCAATTTTCCATCATTACTATACAACAACTCATTTTTAATAAAAAAAGCCCAAATTGTAGCCTCATTTACTTCTGCCCAAGCCATTTTTTTTGGTGTATATCCTAACTTTATTTCATCGTTTACTTTAGGCAAAAACAAATCTAACAAATACATTTTTTTACCTTCAAAAATCATTTGCCCTAAAAAAGTTCGATCTTGGTCTACAGGATATTTGATCTCTATAATCTTTTGAGCAATGGCCGAAGTCATATGCTTTGGTGTAAAAGTTTCTGACAAATATTTTGCATAACCTCCATACACAAGATGATCTTTCCCTAAAAACATATCTAAAGAAACTAGCAATAAAGAATCAGAATACAAGACTTTATCTTGATAAGAAACTCCCGTAATATCTGTAACTACTGTTGGCACAGTAAAATCTTTAAAGTAATATTTAATATGTTTAAACAAAACATCAATCTCTTTTTCTTGTATTTTAAAATCTCCGTAAACTTTTTTCACTTCCTTATACAAAAATTGTTGAGCAGTATCTTTCATCCTCTCCAACACCAAATCATTAGGCATTTGCTCAGGAAACATATAGGGGAAATTTGTTTTTAACTTTGGTAAATCATTTGGACTTGCTTTAAACAAAGCATCGTGAAATAAAGCAAACTGAGTGTTGGTTTTTACTTTTAAAATTTCTTGCTCTGTTTTACTAGTTGATGTACAAGCAACTAGAGTTAAGAATATTAAAGATATGCAACACCACTTTTTCATGCTATGATATATTTTGAGTAAGTTTGTAGTAACCTCAACAAAAATAAGAAATAAGCAACATGGAAACTCAAAAGATCGCAGAACATATTATTGCCTGGCTAAAAGATTATGCTAAAAAAGCAGGTGTAAAAGGATTTGTAGTAGGTGTATCTGGCGGAATTGATTCAGCCGTAACCTCTACTTTATGTGCCAAAACAGGACTACCAACTGTTTGTGTAGAAATGCCTATACACCAACATCCAGATCAAGTTAACAGAGCTCAAGAACATATTGCACAATTATCAAAACGTTTTAGCAATGTTTCTAGTCAACGCGTGGATTTAACCGAAAGTTTTGAAACTTTTAAAAAAGCCGTCCCTACTACAGATAACGAAGCTATTCTTAATTTAACCTTAGCCAATACTAGGGCTAGAATTAGAATGACAACCTTATACTACATTGCAGGATTACACAGTAGTTTAGTTGCAGGTACAGGAAATAAAGTAGAAGATTTTGGTGTTGGTTTCTACACAAAATACGGAGATGGTGGTGTTGATGTAAGCCCTATTGCTGATTTAATGAAAAGTGATGTTTTTGCTTTAGGTAAATATTTAAAAGTTCCAACAGCCATACAAACTGCTGCTCCAACCGATGGGTTGTTTGGTGATAGCCGTACCGATGAAGATCAATTAGGAGCTAGTTATGATGAACTTGAATGGGCCATGAAACAACAAGCTGCAGGAAAAACAGCATACAACTTTACTGATAGAGAAAAAGAAGTATTTATTATTTACAGTAAATTAAATACAGCTAATCAGCATAAAATGCAACCAATTCCTGTTTGTGAAATTCCAAAAGAATGGAAATCTTAAACATTACAATTCTATACTCACACAAGCCTCTTTATAAAAATAAAGAGGCTTTTTTATTTTCTCATTAAACCTTTATCATGTATTTAAGTCCAAAAATCATCAACCAATGACTTAAAAAAATCATGACAATCAATATCTTATCTAAAAAAGCTCTAAACATCCTGTTTATATTCATTAGCAGCTATGGAATTGCCCAACAAAAATTTGAAGGAACAGCTCATTACATTTCTAAAACAGATGTAGACATGAGTAATTTTTCGCGTCCTGACATGAGCGAAGATCAAAAAAAGAGGATGGCAGAACGCATGAAAAGTATGTTCGAAAAAACATATGTTTTAGATTTTAACAAAACAGAATCTATTTTTAAAGCCGAAGAAAAGTTAGCTGCCCCTACTCAACAAGGAGGAAATGGTGGTCCCGGTGGTCGATTTGGATCTGTAATTTCTGGTGCAGTAGATGGTGATAAATACAAAAACACAGAAACCAAAGAGCTTTTAATTTCTAACGAATTATTAGGTAAAAAGTTTTTAGTGAATGATGAGCTTCCAAAATTAGATTGGAAAACAACAGGAGAAGTAAAACAAATTGGTCAATACATGTGTTTTAAAGCAACTGCAGTAAAAACATGGACAGACTTTGATATATCTAACTTTAGAAGACCTCCAGGTAAAGAGGAAGAACCTAAAGAAGAAAAAAAGGAAGAAAAACAAATAGAAACTTTAGTAACAGCTTGGTACACCTTACAGATTCCTGTTAGCCAAGGCCCAGGTAACTATTGGGGACTTCCTGGTTTAATTTTAGAAATTCACGAGGACAATACCATTATTTTATGTTCTAAAATTGTTTTAAACGCAAAAGACAAAACAAGCATAAAAAAACCTACAAAAGGAAAAAAAGTAACACTTAAAGAATACAATGAAATTGCTACTGAAAAGTTTCAAGAAATGAGAGAAAACTTTAGGTCTAGAAGAGGTGGAGATAATAACAGAGGAGGAAGAAGATAATGAAACTAAAATTAATTGCATTTTTTGCACTAGTAACCTCAGTTGCTTTTAGTCAAGTAAAAGTAGAAGGAATTGTAAAAGACAGTATTGGAAATCCTATAGAATTAGCCAATGTAGTAGCCATTAACCAAGAAACCAAACTAATGGATTCTTATAGCATGACAGACAATGAAGGACATTACAAACTAAACCTTAATAGTAACAGTACCTATACACTACAAGCTAGTTATATTGGTATGAAAACTATAGAAGCAACTCTTAAAACCCTAAAAGAAGATTTATACCAAAACTTTAATTTAAACAGTGATACTAATTTAGATGAAGTAGAACTGGTTTACGAAATGCCCGTAGTAATTAAGGGAGATTCATTAATATACAATGCAGATTCTTTTAGAGCCAAAACCGATAGAAAACTAGGAGATGTACTAAACAAATTACCTGGAGTAGAAGTAAACGATGATGGTGAAATTGAAGTAGATGGGGTAACCGTTAGAAAGGTAATGGTAGAAGGAAAAGATTTTTTTGATGGGGACTCTAAGCTAGCCACACAAAATATTCCTGCAGATGCCTTAGACAAAATAGAGGTATTAAAAAATTACGATGAAGTTAGCCAACTAAAGTCTGTTAGAAATAATGAGGAAAGTATCGCTATCAACATAAGATTAAAAGAAGGAAAAAAGAATTTTTGGTTTGGAGAAATTACAGCAGGTGCTGGACCCGATGATCGTTATATTGTTCATCCTAAATTATTTTACTACAGTCCTAAATACAGTATAAATATTATTACAGACTACAACAACATTGGTGATGTTCCTTTTACAAGACAAGATTATTTTAAATTTTCTGGAGGTGTAAGAGGTTCTAATAGAGATAGTGGAACTAGTTTTAATGTAGCCTCATCAGACATTGGTTTTTTAACCATGCAAAACAACAGAGCAAATTCCATAGAATCTAAATTTGGAGCTGTTAACTTTAATTATGCTCCTAAAAAAACATGGGACTTAAGTGGATTTGCCATCTATTCTGGTAACAAAACAGATATGTTACAAAATAGTACTAAAACCTACTCTTCTGAAAACAATATAGATGAATCAACTACAAGTGACACACGCCAAAAAGCAGATTTAGGATTGTTTAAATTTAGTTCAAAATATATTCCAAACAGCAACCATCATTTAGATTATGATGTGTTTGGTAGGGTTTCTAAACAAACAGAAATTAAAGATTTTTATTCTTCTGTTTTAGGTAATATAGATGAAAATCAAAGTCAAAACCCTTATAGCATTAATCAGAATTTAAATTACTACTACACCTTAAACCCATCAAATATCTTTGCTTTTGAATTGCAATATCTAGCACAAGACGAGGATCCATTTTACAACGCTATTTTAGAGAAAACCAATGAGTTTAAATTTTCTGACGAATTAAACTTAGACGAAACACAAAGCAGCTACAATATTGCGCAAGACAAAAGAATTAAAACCAACAAATTAGATACTAAAGTTGATTATTGGTATGTTTTAAATGATAAAAGCAATATTAATTTTAGTATAGGTCTTCTTAATAGTACTCAACGTTTTAGCTCAGAAATTTATCAAATTTTAGACAACGGAGATAATTATAAACTAAACAATGATGATGGTTACAATACCTATAACCAAATCACGTATAATTTTAGCGATGCATATTTAGCTGCACAATACACTTTAAAAACAGGAATGTTTACGTTTAGACCTGGGTTTTCGGCACACACCTATTACACCAAAAATAGTCAGTTTGGTAAAATTGTAGAAGATAGTTTTGTAAGATTACTACCTAAATTTAACACCACTATGGAGTTAAAGAAAACAGAAACCTTAACATTTAATTATGCCATCAATAATACTTTTACCGATGTAAATAAATTAGCAGAAGGGTTTGTATTTAATAATTACAACTCTATTTTTAGAGGTAACAGTGAGTTAGAAAATTCACTAGCTCACAACTTAAATTTAAACTACAGAAGTTTTAATCAATTTAATTATACTAACATTTTTGCTAGATTAAGTTATTCTAAGCGTATTAATCAAATTAGAAATAAAGCAGAATTTATAGACAATTCTAACAATCAAATCTCTGTGCCTTTTAACTCAAATTTTGAAGATGAAACTGTTGGTTTAAATGGTAGGTTTGAGAAAACCATTAACAAAATAAAAACCTCTTTAGGAGCTAACTACTCTTATTCAAAATTCAACCAACTTATTAATAATCAACAAAGAGTAAACGAATCTTTTACTCAAAGTTACAGAACCCAAATAAACACTAATTTTAAAACGGCTCCAAATGTATCTGTTGGTTACAACCTAAGCATAAATGATTATAATCAAGGATCTGGAAATACTAAATATTACACCCATAGTCCATACGTAAATTTAAATACCTATTTCTTAAAAGGATTTATTTTTAACACGGAATATTCATACTTTAACTATAGAAATAACGAAAGAACTTTAAATAACTATACTTTTTTTGATGCTAGTTTAGCATATCAAAAAGAAGACAGCAAGTGGGAATATAAGTTAACAGCAACCAACTTATTAAACACTAAATCTTTAAACAGAGACAATATTAACACCTTATATACTAACACCACTGAATACTTTATTCAGCCTAGATATATTGTATTAAGTCTTAAATACAATTTATAAAGTAGTCATTTATAACTAATAAAACTAGATTTAACCTTTCTTTCGTTCACTATTTGATATCTTTGCATTCTATTGAATAATCAATAGACAACATTAAATACAACTTATGGCGGATAGCTTTGAAAAAAAAGAAAGAGAAAAGAAAAAAGCAAAAAAACGTAAAGAAAAAGCGCTTCGTAAAGAGCAGTTAAGGGAATCTGGAGAAAAAACTGCAGAATTCATGTACATGGGAGCTGACGGACAATTAACTACCGAAAAACCAGACCCTACACATGTTAAAGAAGAAATATCTTTAAGCGACATCCACATAAGCACTCCTAAAAAAGAAGATTTAGAACAAGAAGACCCTGTTAAAATAGGAATTGTAAATCACTTTAATAGCGATAAAGGATACGGATTTATTGACCAAAAAGAAACTGGAGAAAGTTTTTTTGTACACGTTAATAATATCGAAGGAGTTATTAAAGAAGGAAATAAAGTTTCTTTTGAAACAGAAAAAGGACCTAAAGGTCTTGTTGCTGTAAAAGTTAAATTATTTGTTGCTTAGTAACTAAGTATCGACATAAAAAAACCCTTACTGAAAATTTAGTAAGGGTTTTTTGTTTGTGGAGACGCCGAGAATCGAACTCGGGTCCAAACGAGCAATCGCGTAGCTTTCTACATGCTTAGTTTTTATCAAATTGTCGGCAAAAAGCTAGTCAAAAACAACTTACTCTAAGCTTAACTTATTGAGTTTCGGAAAAGCAGCTAAGTAATACTTTTCCTATCTAGACTTTTACGACATCTCTAAATTGCACGCGGTCTATCAGCGCTGGCATGAGATGCATAGCTTGTTCACCTTGTGAACCTAGGCCTTATCGTACTATTAATTCGGATAATTAGGCAGCCATGGCGAAAGATTCTTCACCGTTTATTGTTTTGGAACCTCGATTTACGAGAATGAGCTCCATCTCTCGGCATGCTTACTAGTTAATTGACCTCGCTGTCAAAACCAGTCGTCCCCATATTGTCAAAGAAGTTTGCAAAGTTATATATTTATACGCACAAAACACATACCAATATATAATTAATGAATAATTTGTCAGACCAACAATATTTAATAAAACTAGCCAACACAAAAATGCCTTTTGGTAAATACAAAGGTTACGATTTAATTAACCTACCAGAGCATTATATTGTTTGGTACAAACAAAAAGGGTTTCCTGCAGGTACACTAGGCAAAATGATGGCAGAAGTTTACGAACTAAAATTAAATGGGCTAGAAGATATTATTCGTAAATTAAAAAACAAATAGCTTGTTAAGCGAAGTGGAGATGTATAATTCTCGACTTCGCTCGAACATCTATATTTATTTACAAAGTATTAATTACTTTTCTAATCGCTGTTAAATCTGTCAGCAACTTTTCCAAATAAGCAATATTTAACATATTTGCTCCGTCAGATTTTGCGTTTGTAGGATCAAAATGAGTTTCTATAAACAAACCGTCTACTCCCGCAGCAATTCCGGCCCTAGCAATAGTTCCAATCATATCAGGCCTACCTCCTGTCACTCCACTTGTTTGATTTGGCTGTTGTAATGAATGTGTTACATCTAATACGGTAGGAGCAAATGCTCTCATTTCTGGAATCCCTCTAAAATCTACAATCATATCTTGATATCCAAACATGGTTCCCCTATCGGTAATCCAAGCTTTATCAGAACCTGCATCTTTTACTTTTTGCACTGCGTGTTGCATGGCTCCCGGACTCATAAATTGCCCTTTTTTAAGATTTACTACTTTTCCTGTTTCTGCAGCAGCTACCACTAAATCTGTTTGACGAACCAAAAAAGCAGGAATTTGTAATACATCAACATATTCTGCGGCCATAGCAGCATCAGAAATTTCGTGAATATCTGTTACTGTAGGAACATCAAAAGTTTCTGAAACTTTACGTAAAATTTTTAAAGCTTTTTCATCACCGATTCCTGTAAAACTATCTATTCTAGAACGATTTGCTTTTTTAAAACTCCCTTTAAACACATAAGGAATATTTAATTTATCTGTAATTTCAACTACTTTTTCTGCAATTCTTAATGCCATTTCTTCTCCTTCAATAGCACAAGGTCCTGCCAATAAAAAGAAATTATCGCTATTTGCGTGTTTAATTTTTGGGATTACGTTTAAGTCCATTTTTTTAATGTATTTCGATAGCTCAAAGATAACTATTCTTAAAAGCGCTTCACAATTATTTTTTTGATGAAAATTTTAAAACAAAAAAGCCTCTGTAAAATACAGAGGCTTTTTTTAATATTGTTTACGACTAAAATTTGTATCGCACACCTAAAGCAATTTCTAAAGACAAATCGCTATCACCATTGATGATTCCGATTTCTGGTCTAGTATCTAAAGATAATTGTAAAGGAAACTTAAAGTTGTACTCAATACCAACGTTACCATCAGCATTTACAAAAGTTTCGCTTCCACCAGGATAGTCTACAGAACCAACTCCAGCACCAGCACCAGCAAACCAATTAAATCCTGGAGCTAAACTACTTAAGTCCCAAACCCATTGGTAAAGACCAGTTAATTTGTATGCATCAACGTCATTTTTACTTCTTAATCCTAAATCAAATTGTAATCTGTTAGAATCAGATAATGCTCTTTGATATGAAATCTCGTACCCTAAACCATCATTATCACCCAAACGTAAACCGATTGCATGTTTAGATAAATCTTGAGCTTGAGATGCCAATCCTGCCAATACAAGTCCTACTGTTAAAATTATTTTTTTCATAATCATTCTTTAATTTATTATTATGTTAGTGATATTAAAAATACAAAAAGAAAGTTATGAAACAAGCCACTTTTCTTAATTTTACCTTTAATTCTATTAAACAACTTAGAAACAAGAAGATAACATGAATATACATTTTATTGCGATTGGAGGAAGTGCCATGCACAACTTAGCCATTGCTTTACACAATAAAGGATACAACGTTACAGGAAGCGATGACACTATTTTTGAACCCTCTAAATCTAGGTTGGCTAATAAAGGTTTATTACCCTTAACATTTGGTTGGTACCCCGAAAAAATTAATAAAGACTTAGATGCTGTTATTTTAGGAATGCATGCAAAACCAGATAATACCGAATTGTTAAAAGCCCAAGAACTTGGCCTTAAAATATATTCTTATCCTGAGTTTTTATACGAGCAGTCTAAACAAAAAACAAGAGTTGTAATTGGTGGTTCTCACGGAAAAACAACCATTACCTCTATGATACTTCATGTACTAAACTACCATCAAATTGATGTTGATTATATGGTTGGAGCTCAATTAGAAGGATTCGAAACCATGGTTCATTTAACTGAAGAAAATGAATTTATGGTTTTAGAAGGTGATGAATACTTATCTAGCCCTATTGACAGAAGGCCTAAATTTCATTTATACAAACCTAATATTGCTTTACTTAGCGGAATTGCATGGGATCACATCAATGTTTTTCCAACATTTGAAAACTATGTAGAACAATTTTCAATTTTTACTGACTCTCTTACCCCAGGAGGAATTATGGTTTATAACGAAGAAGATGAACAGGTAAAAAAAGTGGTTGAGAGTTCTGAAAATCAAATTAAAAAATATCCATATTTTACTCCTAAATACAATATAGAAGACGGAACCACTCTTTTAGATACTCCAGAAGGAGATTTACCTTTAGAGATTTTTGGAAAACACAACTTACAAAACTTAGCGGGTGCCAAATGGATTTGTCAACATATGGGGGTAGGTGAAGAAGAGTTTTACGAAGCAATTGAAAGTTTTAAAGGAGCCAGCAAACGTTTAGAAAAAATTGCAGAAAAAAAATCTGCTGTTATCTTTAAAGATTTTGCACATTCACCAAGTAAAGTACAAGCCACAACTACCGCTGTAAAAAACCAATACAAAAACAGAACGGTCTTGGCTTATTTAGAGTTACATACTTACAGTAGTTTAAATGCTGAATTTTTAAAAGAATATGAAGGAGCATTAGACCAGGCCGACAAAGCTGTTGTTTTTTATTCTCCTGATGCAGTTGCCATCAAACAACTTGATGAAGTGTCCGCACAACAAATTAAAGAAGCTTTTAAAAGAGATGATTTAATTATTTACACAAATCCATCTGATTTTAAAAAGTTTTTATTTGAGCAACCTTTTGAAAACTCTGCAACTTTATTAATGAGTTCTGGAAATTACGGAGGTTTAGATTTTGATGAAGTGAAAAACTTAATTTAAAAACAAAAGGCAGATATTGATGAATATCTGCCTTTTTATATTTTCTAAAAAACTTAAAATCTTTTTCCTATTCCTATTCCTATGGAAATGTTAGAAATTCCATCTGCTGCATGATCGTAAAATAAACTTGGAGCCACATCCCAATGATGAGATAAATCTAAATCATATTCCAAACCAACTCTTATTAAGTCTTTTACTTTACCATTTTCAAAAATAACTCCAGGTCCAAACACAAATTCCAAATGTTTTATTGGACTCCATAAAGCATCCACAGTTAACACTAATGGAAATTCTCTATCAATTATTCCTCCATGAAGTTGTTCCGCATCTTTATGAGAAATCAATTCAATATCAGCAAAAATTCCAACACCAAATTTAGGTTTAAACCAATACTCATAATCAAATCCAAAAGAAGGAATTGACAATACGTCTTTGTTCCCTAGCTCAAATCCTAAGTTTAAATAGGAATGACCTAAAACTAAACTAATACGGTTCTTTTTAAACTCTTCATCTTCACTTTCTTGAGACATTACATACTCATTTCCAACAAACAAGCACATCACCCAAAGTATAATTGTTTTCATCTGACAAGTCTTTAGTTTCAAGAAACAAAATTATCAACACTTTTGTTTCTTTTATTTTTAAAAACCGGCTATTTACGAAATCGTATGAAGCAAAAAAAATCAAGAGCCTAAATTACTATTAAACAGCAACTAGACTCTTGATCATAAAAACAAAAAAACTACTCAATTACTATTATTTCCATCCACCTCCTAAAGCTTTGTAAATATTTACAAAAGCATTCATTTGGTCTTTTTTAGTTTCAATCAACTCAAACTTAGACTCTAAAGCATCTCTTTGAGTTAACAGTACCTCCATATAGTCTGCTCTTGCAGATCTAAATAAATTGTTTGATATGTTAATTGATTCAGTAAGTGCTTCTACTTCTTTCTGTTGTAAACCAAAACTACTTTCTAGATTAGATATTTTAGAAAGCTTATTCACCACTTCTATATAAGCATTTAAAATTGTGCGTTCGTAATTATAAACAGCCTGAATTTGTTTTGCATTGGCGTTATAATACTCGGCCTTAATTGCTTTTCTATTGATTAATGGAGCGGTTAAATCACCCCCTATAGAATACAACAAAGATTCTGGGGTACTCAATAAATATTTAGCATTAAAAGCCTGATACCCCACTCCTGCAGAAAGCCCTAAAGAAGGATAAAATCTGGCTTTAGCCACTTTAATATCTAATTTAGCTGCAGCCAATTCAAGTTCTGCTTGTTTAACATCTGGTCTGTTAGCCAATAACTCTGATGGAATTCCTGCATGAATTAAATCAGGAGTTAAATCAACAAAGCCTTGAGCATCTCTTTCAATATTTCCAGCATACCCTCCTACCAAAAATCTAATTTTATTTTCAGCCTCTATGATTTGTTGCTGAATCTGATATTGGATACTTTTTGTACTATAAACTTGTGCTTCAAACCTCTTTACAGCTAGCTCCGTTACTTTAGCAGATTGCTTTTGCAACTTTACAATTTCAAAAGCGTTTGTTTGCAAAGTAATGTTTCTATTTAAAATTTCTAATTGATTGTCTAAAGCCAACAATTCATAATAAGAATTCGCAATTTCTGCAATCAAATTAGTTACCATAAAGTTTTTACCTTCTACAGTTGCTAAATATCTACTTACCGCAGCTTTTTTAGCATTATGCAGCTTGTTCCAAATATCCACTTCCCAAGTAGCATAAGCTCCTACCATAAAATCTGGCAAAAATTCAGGATTTTCTTTACCTCCCTTAAAAGGTGTCGTAGCATCATTAGCTCCTTGGCTAGTATATCTACCAACTTTTTCGGCACCAGCTCCAGCTTGTAAACCTACAAAAGGTAGGTACTCCCCTTTTTTAGCTTGAATTTCATTTCTTGCAATTTCTATTTCTTGAAGCGTAATATTTAATTCCTGATTATTTACTAAAGCCGTATCAATCAACTTTACCAAATATGGATCTTTAAAATAATCTTTCCACTGAACTTTCACCACATTTACAGTATCCTTAACTCCATTAAAAGTTTCTGGCAATGTTGTGTTTTCCGTCTTCTGAACCAAAGCAGGAGTTTTACAAGCTGTAAAACTTAATAGCAATAAAGCTACTCCTGCATATTTATATTTTTTAATCTTATTCATTTTCATGATTTTCTTTAGTTTCATTAAAATCATCTAATTGGTGTACAAAATCTTCAGACAACGAAGTATCATCCTCATCTTTAATTAATTTTCTACCATCTGCTAAATTTCCAAAAATAAAGTACAGTCCTGGAACAATTACTACTCCGAACACAGTTCCAAACAACATACCTCCAAGCGCAGAAGCACCAATAGTACGGTTTCCTATCGCTCCAGCTCCTGAAGCAAGAATCAATGGAATTAATCCCGCAATAAAAGCAAATGACGTCATTAAAATAGGTCTAAAACGTACTTTTGCCCCTTCTATAGCGGCTTCTAAAATTGTAGCTCCTTGATGACGTTTTAACACAGCAAATTCTACGATTAGCACTGCATTTTTACCTAATAGCCCTACCAACATAATCAATCCAATTTGTGCATAAATATCGTTTTCTAGTCCCATTACTTTTAAAAGCACAAAGGATCCTAAAATACCTACAGGTAATGATAAAATTACAGCTAGCGGTATGATAAAACTTTCGTATTGAGCTGCCAAAACAAAATACACAAACACCAATACAATTAAGAAAATATAAAGAGATTCGTTACCTCTATTAGATTCGTCATATGACAAACCTTCCCAAGCAATATCATAATCTTTTGGTAAACTTACTGCTGCTACTTCTTTAATTGCTTCAATTGCATCTGCAGTACTATATCCTTTAGCTGGAAGTCCACGGATAGCTGCGGAATTATACATATTGTATCGAGTAACCTCATTAGGTCCTTGTGTTTTTTTCAACTTCATAAAAGCTGAATAAGGCACCATTTCTCCATGATCATTTTTAACATAAAGTTTTAAAACATCTGATGGAAGTCTTCTGTACTTAGGATCCGATTGAACATACACCTTAAAAAAACGACCAAACTTTACAAAACCTTGTTCATATGTACTACCAATTAAAATATTCAGATTTTCCATGGCTTTCCCTATAGAAACTCCTTTCTGCATTGCTAAATCGTTATTAAACTCCAACTCATATTGTGGATAGTTAGCAGCGAAGAAGGTAAACAAACCAGTTAACTCTTTACGCTTGCTTAAATCATCCATGAATTTTTTATTGATTTTATCAAACTCTTGATAATCTGTAGTGGTTGTTTTATCTAACAAACGCATAGAAAAACCTCCTGAAGAACCAAATCCTGGAATTGCTGGCGGCTCAAAAAATTCGATAATCGCCCCAAGTCCTTTAGACTTTTCTTCTAGCTCTTCCATAATATCTTTTACAGTTCCTTTTCGATCTGACCAAGATTTTAAATTAATTAAACAAGTACCTGCGTTAGACCCACGTCCTTCTGTCATAATTTCATAACCCGCTAAAGAAGAAACAGATTCTACACCATCAACTTCTTCACAAATTTTTTGAAGTTTTTCAGCTACTTCGTTTGTTCTTTCTAAAGTTGCTCCTGGTGGAGTTTGAATAATTGCATAAATAGTCCCTTGGTCTTCACTAGGAATAAATCCAGATGGTAAAATTTTGTTTGCAAAGAAAATACTTACACAAAAAGCTCCTAAAATTCCAAAAGTTAACCAACGTCTACTTACTATTCTTTTTAATACAGCAACATACTTTCCTGTCAACTTATCAAATCCTGCGTTAAACTTATCTAAAGACCTAGTTAACACATTAGATTTTGTTTCTTTTCCGTGCTGATTTTTTAACAACATTGCACACAACACAGGTGTTAATGTTAATGCGATTAATGCAGAAATTACAATTGAACTTGCCATGGTTATAGAAAACTGTCTATAAAAAGTTCCTACTGGCCCAGACATAAATGAAATTGGTAAAAATACCGATACCATTACTGCTGTAATTGCAATGATGGCTCCACTAATTTCACCTAGCACCTTTTTAACCGCTTTATATGGGGTAATATGTGGATCTTCTTCAAACTTAGCATGTACGGCTTCTACCACCACAATGGCATCATCTACCACAATACCAATAGCCAATACCAAAGCAAATAAAGTTACTAGGTTAATAGACAGTCCAAATGCCTGAATAATAAAGAAAGCTCCTACCAAAGATACTGGCACCGCTAAAATTGGAATTAAAGTAGAACGCCAATCACCTAAGAAAATAAACACTACTAAAGCTACTAATATAAAAGCATCTCTAAGAGTATGCACAACTTGCTCTATAGAAGCATCTAAGAATTTAGATACATCATAACTAATTTTATAATCTAACCCAGGAGGAAAAGTAGCTTTCATTTCCTCTAATTTTTCTTTTACAGATTCAATTACATCACTTGCGTTACTTCCATAATTTTGTTTTAATACTATAGCTGCTGATGGATGACCATCTAAGTTTGAGTAAATATCAAAAAACTCACTACCTAACTCAATATTGGCAACATCTTTTAAGTGAATGCTTTCTCCTTCTGCATTTGCACGCAGAATAACGTTTCCGTATTGTTCTGGTTCATTATATCTACCTTTATAAGTAAGCACGTATTCTAAAGATTGTGCTTCAATACCTGAACTTCGACCAATTCTACCAGGACGTCCTACAATACTTTGTTCTTTAAGTGCATCCATCACCTCATCAATAGAAATATTGTAGGCTCTCATACGATCTGGCTTTAACCATACACGCATTGCATACCTACGGCTTCCTAAAATTTGCGATCTTGCAACCCCTTTTATCCTGTTAATTTCAGGGATCATTTTTACGTTAGCATAATTGTATAAAAACTTTTCATCCATGTTTTTATCCTTAGCATATAAGTTAACATACATTAACATACTAGGCTGGATAGGTGTAATTACAACCCCTTCTCGCTGTACCAATTCTGGTAAAAGCGGCATGACTTGATCTACACGAGTTTTTACTCTAATTACAGCTTGGTTTGGATCAGTACCTGGTTCAAAAATAATTCTCAAAGTAGCTTCACCCGCACTGGTTGCATCGGTTGCCATATACCTCATTCCTTGAACCCCATTAATTGAATTCTCTAAGGTAACAAGCGTAGATTTTACCAATACATCTGCACTTGCTCCAGGGTAGGCAATAAAAATATTGACAGTAGTTGGAGCAATTTTTGGAAATTGTGAGATCGGTAATTGCTTAATGGATAAAGTTCCTATAAAAACGATAATAATCGAAATTACAATAGCAAATACTGGTCTATGTATAAATTTATTAAACATATCTTTTTAATTTAAGTTACCTACTCTGCATATAAATTTAAATGTGCGAGTATAGCATCTGGTTTTACGTATTTGGTGTGTATTTCTTGATTTTCTCTAACTAATCGTAAGCCTTCGATAAGAATTTTATCATTTGTAGATAATCCACCAACCACAGCATATAAATGTGGCATTTCTTCTCCAATAGTAATTTCTCTTGACTTGATTACATTGTCTTTATCTAATACATAGACATACTTTTTATCTAAAACCTCAAAAGTTGCTTTTTGAGGGATTAACAAAACATCTTCTAAAGAAATAGTTGATAAAATATTACCAGTTTCACCGTGTCTTAACAATCCTTCTGGATTAGGAAAAGTTGCTCTAAAAGAAATATTTCCTGTTTCATTGTTAAAATCGGCCTCAATGGTTTCCACAACTCCCGTATGGGCAAACACTTTATTATTAGGCATCAAAAGACTTACTTTTATTGGATTGTCTTTTTTAATTTGAGTTTTAAATTCTAGATACTCTGCTTCTGGAACGTTGTAATACACCCACATTTTACTATTATCAGAAAGGCTTGTAAGTAGCTCCCCTTCATCTACCAAACTTCCTGTTCTTACATGGAAACGATCTATTATTCCATCAAAAGGAGCTTTAATTAATGTAAAATCTAAATGCACTTGAGCCAATGCTAATTCTGCTTTTGCTTTGGTTAATTTAGCTTCAGCCATTGCTAACTCGTTAGGAGCCACTACATTCTGATCAGCAAGTTTTTTTGTGTTTTGATATTCAATTTCAGCAAATTTTACTTCTGCTTTTGCACTAGCCAATTCAGCTTCGTATAATTTTGGCATGATTTGAAATAATGGTTGTCCCTTTTTTACAAACTGACCTTCATCTACAAAAATGTTTTCTAAATAACCTCTTTCTTGGGCTCTTAACTCAATATGTTGTATTGAGTGAACTTGACATACATAGTTTTCTACGATTGCTGTATCCTTTTTTATAGGATTCGTTACCAAAAACTCTGTTTCTGCCTCTTCCTTTTCCTTTTTCTTTTTGCAGCTTGTGCTAAATAATAGTACACACAAACTAGCGAGCATAAGAACTCTCTTCATAATTAATTTGTTTTTGTTTTGTATAATAAAAATTGTTGATTTTTTTGAAGATGTGTGTACAACAGCACACTAAGCCCTTTTAACATGTATAAAACTGCTAATGGACAAAACGTAAGAAGTTTAGGCAATGTAAAACACTACCTAATTAATTGTGGGAAATCAAATTCTGATGACTCTAAGTAAGATGTATCTTTTACAAGATATTAAATGAGAAAACTTCTTAATAAAAGAAGCTTGTTGAATATAATCAATGATAAAATCACAAGTAGAAATAGCGTTCTTTTTTTCAAAATAAGAACTTGCAGAAGTAGTCTTTTTTAATGAGCTAATCTCATCGTCTTCACTATCTGTGATTTCAATTTCGCAATTGATTTTTTCAAAATGAAACAAACCAGACTTAGTAATATAAGTTTTAACATCAGAAGTATTATAACTTACATGTTCTGTTTGTATAAAATCATCATTAGAATTATTTATATCAGCATTCGCACCAGACTTATAGGTAATAAGCTGGCTAAATCCACTTAAAAGGACTATGCTTAATAATAAATATTTAATAAATAATTTCTTCATTTCGAGGCGAAATTACACAAAGTCAGTAATTGAAACAAATATTACATCAATAAAAAAACATCAATTAAAATCTTTAAACACCTATATTCAAGATATTTAACAAAAACCATTTAGTTTTCTCTATACACATTAATGATAATATCACTGTTTTAAAACTTGTATAACTACTATTATACCAAACCGTTTAAAATCATCATAAAAATAATATCATTTAAAGCAAAACATAAAGTTTTACGAATATGCTAAGAATTAATATATTAAAATTCGACTTTATTAAGTTGAAATATTATATTTGCAGACTTACACAAAAAATACGTAGAGAAAATACATATAAAAAATGCAAAACAAAGGACTTATCAGACTATTTGCCATCCTTTTCGGATTAGTGAGTTTGTACTCTTTATCTTTTACTTTTTTCGCAAATAAAGTAGAAAAAGAAGCGCTTACTTACGCAACAGCAAATGCAAAAGAAAACGACGGAAGAGAAATTGCTAAATTAGAAAAGAAATATCTAGACTCTGTAGCTAACATACCTGGAGTATTAGGTTTTGGAGATTTCACTTACAACGACATTAAAGACAAAGAAATTAACTTAGGTCTTGATTTAAAAGGTGGAATTAACGCAACTTTACAAGTTTCTGTTAAAGACATTTTAATTGGATTGTCTAACGACTCTAAAAACCCGATTTTTAACCAAGCTTTAGAAGCAGCTACTGCTGCTCAAAAAAACTCATCAAGTAGTTATTTTGAATTGTTTTACCAAGAGTTTGAAAAAATTGCTGGTGATACTAAATTAAGTGACCCATCTATTTTTGGAACTAAAAACTTAAGAGAAAAAATTACTTTTAACACTACTAATGCTGAGGCTAAAGATATTTTAGCAGGTGAAATTGATGCTTCTATTTCTACAGCATTCCAAGTATTACGTTCTCGTATTGATAAGTTTGGAGTAACTCAACCTAACATCCAAAGAATTGGTACTTCTGGAAGAATTTTAATTGAATTACCTGGAGCTAAAGATGTAGAGCGTGTTAAGAAATTATTACAGTCTACTGCAGAATTACAATTTTGGGAAGTATATACTGGACAAGAATTGGTTCAATTCTTAGTTGCTGCAAACCAAAAAGTATCTGAAATTATAGCTGCTGAAACTCCAAAAGAAAAATCAGAAGTTAAAAAAGATGCATCTGCTGATGACTCTATTGATGCTTTATTAGGAGAAGCAAAAACGGAAAACGATTCAATTTCTGCTAACAACAAAACAAGTTTATTTAGCTTTTTACAACCAACTGGTCAAGCTTCATCTGTAATTGGATACGCTGCTGTTAAAGATACTGCTAAAGTAAACGAGTACTTAAATAACAAACAAGTTAGAGCTTTATTAACTGGTGAATATAAGTATGCTAAGTTCTTATGGGATGCAAAAGCTACTAATGATGTTTTACCATTATACGCTATTAAATCTAACAGAACAGATAAAGCACCTATTGAAGGAGATGTTATTTCTGATGCTAGTCAACAATTTGATCAATTAGGTTCTCACCCTGAAGTTAGCATGACTATGAACGGAAATGGATCTAAATTATGGGCTAAAATGACTGCAGAAAACAAAGGTAAATTTGTAGCTGTAGTATTAGATAACTACGTGTACACTGCACCAAGAGTTAACGATGCTATTACAGGAGGTAGAACATCTATTTCTGGAAACTTTACTATTGAAGAAGCTACAGATTTAGCAAACGTTTTAAAAGCTGGTAAATTACCTGCTGCTGCTCACATTATTCAATCAGAAGTTGTAGGGCCATCATTAGGACAAGAGGCTATTAATGCATCATTAATCTCATTCGCACTTGCTATTGTATTGGTGTTAGGATGGATGATTTTATATTATGGAAAAGCAGGATGGTTTGCTGATGTTGCTTTGTTAGTAAACATTTTATTCATCTTTGGAATTTTAACTTCTTTTGGAGCGGTGTTAACATTACCTGGTATTGCCGGGATTATTTTAACCATTGGTATGTCTGTAGATGCTAACGTAATTATTTTCGAAAGCATTAAAGAAAACTTAAGATCTGGTAAAGGAATTACTGCGGCTATTGATGGAGGATTTAGTATTAAAGGAGCATTGTCTGCTATTATTGATGCTAACATTACTACACTTTTAACTGGTGGTATTTTATATGTATTTGGAACAGGACCTATTCAAGGATTTGCTTTTACTTTAATCGTAGGTATTTTAACCTCTTTATTTACAGCAATTTTTATTACTAGATTGTTATTAGATGCTGCTACAACTAAAGGAAAAACTTTAGCTTTTAGCACTCCAACTACTAAAAAATGGTTTACAGGAATTGAAATTGAGTTTTTACAAAAACGTAAAAAAGCATATATCTTATCTGCAATCATCATACTTATTGGTCTTGGTTCTTTATTTACGAACGGATTAAACTACGGAGTTGATTTTGTTGGAGGTAGAACTTACACTGTTCGTTTTGACGAAACAGTAAAATCTAATGAAGTAGCTGCTTCTTTAAAAGAAGTATTTGGATCTGCTCCAGAAGTAAAAACATACGGAAACAACAATCAATTAAAAATAACTACTAAGTATTTAATTGATGAAGAAGGTGCTGCTACCGATACAAAAGTTGAAACAGCTTTATATAACGGTTTAAAACCTTACTTACCTGAAGGAACTTCTATGGAGGACTTTAAAGGTGGGTTTACAGGACAAACTATTGGTATTTTATCTTATGCTAAGGTAGAACCAACCATTGCTGATGATATTAAAGAAGCTGCCGGATGGGCTATTATTGGATCCTTATTAGGAGTATTCTTATACATCTTATTAAGATTTAAAAAGTGGGAATACTCATTAGGAGCTGTTGCAGCAGTTTTCCATGATGTATTGGTTGTATTATCAGTATTCTCTATTACCTATAAGTTAATGCCATTTGATATGGAAATTGACCAAGCGTTTATTGCTGCTATCTTAACGGTAGTTGGATATTCATTAAACGATACGGTGGTAATTTTTGATAAAATTAGAGAGTTTACAGAAACTCATACCAAGTGGTCTATGAACGATGTTGTAAACAAAGGATTAAGTTCTACTTTAGGACGTACCATCAACACTTCTATCACTACATTAGTTGTATTAATTGCCATCTTCTTATTTGGAGGAGATAGTATTAAAGGATTTATGTTTGCTTTAATTATTGGAGTTGTAGTAGGTACTTACTCTTCATTATTTATCGCATCACCAATTATGTATGATGCAGTAAACAAAAAATCTTCAAAAAAATAAGACACTTATTTTTATAATATTTTAAACCGTTCTATTTTTAGAACGGTTTTTTTTATCAATACAACTTTCAAATGTTACAAATTCACGATAAAGTATTCGAGCCTTATATAACAAAGCAAAAACTTTCTAACGCAGTAGAATCAATAGCCAATAAAATTGCTTTAGATTGTAAAAATGAAACGCCCCTATTTTTAGGAGTTTTAAATGGATCGTTTATGTTTTGCAGTGACTTATTAAAAGCATACAAGACACCTTGTGAAATTAGCTTCATCAAATTAGCATCCTATCAACAAACAAAATCTACAGGAAAAGTAAACCAATTAATAGGTTTAAACGAAGATTTAACCAACAGAACGGTAATTGTGGTAGAAGACATTATTGACACTGGAAACACCTTAGAAAAAATAGTAGCATTACTAAAACAAACCTCAGCAAAAGAAGTTAAAATTGCCACACTTTTCTTAAAACCAACTGTTTATAACAAAGACATTAAAATAGATTATACTGGACTAGAAATTCCAAATCGTTTTATTTTAGGATATGGAATGGACTATGACGGATTGGGTAGAAATCTTGATGAAGTATATGTTTTAAAAGACTAATACAAGTTTCGTTATTCTTTTTTCAACAATTCAACGGATATCCGTACATTTGCTTTCTTTATTAAACTAATATTATTTTCTGATATACAGGAATTTAAAAAAATCTAGATGAAAAACATTGTTTTATTTGGCCCTCCGGGAGCAGGAAAAGGAACTCAAGCAGAAGTTTTAAAAGATAAATACAATTTGGTTCACATTTCTACAGGAGATGTTTTCCGTTTTAACATGAAAAATGATACTGAATTAGGAGTATTAGCTAAGTCTTATATTGAAAAAGGACAATTGGTTCCTGATGAAGTAACCATCAACATGTTAGAGGCTGAAGTTGAAAAAAATCCACAAGCAAACGGATTTATTTTTGATGGTTTTCCTAGAACAGAATCTCAAGCAGAGGCATTAGATGCTTTCTTATCTAAGAAAAATGCTGGAATAAATGGAATGATTGCTTTAGAGGTAAACGAAGAAGAATTAAAATCTCGTTTAACCGAAAGAGCAAAAACTAGTGGTCGTGCTGATGATGCTGACCCTGTTGTGATTCAAAAAAGAATTGACACTTACAACGCTGAAACAGCTCCTGTAAAAGACTATTACGAAAAACAAAACAAATATTACGGAATCAACGGTGTTGGTTCTATTGAAGGAATTACTGGGTTAATCTCTAACGTAGTAGATTCTTTATAACAAATTAAGGCTTTTAGCCAATAGCACATGGCTATAAGCGTTTACTTGTAAATGCTTATAGCTTTTTATTTTATTATTCATTAGCTAAAGGTATTTAGGCCAATAGCCAATTGCTACAATCATGACTGACGGGAATTTTATAGATTATATTAAAATATACGCTGCTTCTGGAAAAGGAGGACAAGGATCAATGCACTTACACAGAGAAAAGTTTATTGAAAAAGGTGGTCCTGATGGAGGTGATGGTGGACGTGGTGGACACGTTATTTTACGTGGAAACAAAGACATGTGGACACTACACCATTTGCGATTTTTAAAACACAGTAGAGCTGGTCATGGAGGTGCTGGAGGAGCAAGTAGAAGTACTGGTGCAGACGGTGAAGACAAATATTTAGAAGTGCCATTAGGTACTATTGTTCGTAATGCAGACACGCAAGAAATTATGTTTGAAATTACCACTCATGGTGAAGAAGTAATTTTGTGCGAAGGTGGTAAAGGAGGTTTAGGAAACTGGCACTTTAAAAGCGCGACCAATCAAACTCCAAGATATGCACAACCCGGTATGCCTATTGTTGATGGTTGGTTTCAAATAGAATTAAAAATATTAGCCGATGTTGGTTTGGTAGGGTTTCCAAACGCAGGTAAATCAACTTTACTTTCGGTAGTAACTGCTGCAAAACCAAAAATTGCAGATTATGCTTTTACAACTTTAAAACCTAATGTTGGAATTGTTGGATATAGAAATTACCAAAGTTTTGTAATGGCTGATATTCCTGGTATTATTGAAGGTGCCAACGAAGGAAAAGGTTTAGGTCATTATTTTTTACGTCATATTGAACGTAATTCTACTTTGTTATTTATGATTCCTGCTGATTCTGATGACATTAGAACAGATTATAAAATTCTTTTAAACGAATTAGAACTACACAATCCAGAATTACTTCATAAAGACCGATTACTAGCAATAACTAAGTCAGACATGCTAGATGAGGAATTAAAAGCAGAAATGGAACAGGAGCTTCCTGAAGGTGTTAAAACACTTTTTATTTCATCAATAGCAAACATTGGTATTACAGAATTAAAAGATGAACTTTGGAAAATGTTAAATAAAGAAGCATAAACTTTGTTACATCAAACTAAAAAGGTCGATTTAGAAATTTCTAAATCGACCTTTTTACAAACATGATTTTGATAAAATTCTAAATTTCTTCCAAATTGATGTGTTATTTTGCAATATGAAAATCCTAATCATAGAAGACGAAATAGAACTGGCTAAAGATATTATGAATTATCTTTCTAGCGAACAGTACCTATGTGAGTGGGTTACAAACTACAACAATGCTATAGAAAAAATATTTACTCATGAGTATGATTGTATTCTGTTAGATTTAATGTTACCTGGAGGCAATGGAATCTCTATACTTGAAACGTTAAAACAACAAAGAAAGCAAGAAGGAGTAATTATTATCTCGGCAAAAAACTCTCTAGAAGACAAAATTAAAGGGTTAAAATTAGGAGCTGATGATTATTTAGCCAAGCCTTTCCATCAAGCGGAATTGGCTGCAAGAATTGAATCTTTAATCAGAAGGAAGCAATTTGACAGCAACAATATCATCACCCAAAAAGAATTATCTATAGATATTCATTCTAAAACAGTTACAGTAAACAATCAACTTGTTAATCTTACCAAAAAGGAATTTGACCTTTTGTTATTTTTTATCGGAAATAAAAACAAAGTACTGTCAAAAAGCACATTAGCAGAACATTTATCTGGTGATTTTGCAGATATGTTTGACAATCACGATTTTGTGTATGCTCATGTAAAAAACCTAAAAAGAAAATTAAAAGAAAGTAACTGCAACGATTATCTTAAAACAATTTACGGAACAGGTTATAAATGGGAACAATGACAAAATTACTAAACAGGCCTCTTAAAGCCTTTACTATTTATTCATTAATAATCTTAATTATTAGCATTCCAGTATATGTGTTAGTAGTAGATCGTATTTGGGTTGAAGAACTTGATGAAAACAACTGGTTAACCTTAGAACACACCAAAAAAAGACTAAAAGCAAAGGCATTTACTAGAAAAGATATTGAAAAAATCAATCAAATTTGGGGTGAGCTACAGCCTGGTGTTTCAATTATAAAAAGTAATGATAAAGAAAAATTTAAAGACAGTGTTTACGAAGTAATTAGACCAAATTCTTATGATTTAGATGATGGAGAAGATCGCTTTAGAGGATTAAAATCATACTTAAACATTAATGGAGAACCTTATGAAATTACCATTGAAACCAATGTTGAAGAAGCTGACCAAACATTAATAGCAATAGCATTGGTTACTTTATGTTTCTTTTTATTGTTAATTATTGGTTTTATATTACTCAACCGAAAAATCGCCATCAATAGCTGGAAACCTTTTTACAAAACATTACAATCTTTAAAACTATTTGACATTACTAAAGACACCAGTATTAAATTGGTTAAAACGGACATTCAAGAGTTTCAAGAACTAAATTATTCATTAGAAAAATTAGTAAAAAACAATAGTAACGCCTATCAACAGCAAAAGTTATTTATAGAAAATGCCTCACATGAACTGCAAACTCCCATTGCATTATTAAAATCTAAATTAGATTTGCTAATTCAAGAAAAAGAAGTTAC
This sequence comes from Wenyingzhuangia fucanilytica, assembly GCF_001697185.1. Taxonomy (GTDB): domain Bacteria; phylum Bacteroidota; class Bacteroidia; order Flavobacteriales; family Flavobacteriaceae; genus Wenyingzhuangia; species Wenyingzhuangia fucanilytica. The sequence continues at coordinate 3,128,271 of NZ_CP014224.1, forward strand.
TCCTAAAATAGCTGAAATAATCAATAACATAGAAATACCATTATCTAGGTTGTCTAGAATTAATAAAAATTTATTGATTCTTGCCAAAGTAGAAAATCGACAATACAATGAATTAGAGAGTTTACATGTTGACCATTTTATCAATACCTCTTTTTTATTGTTAAGTGATTACATCAATAGCAAAAACATAACTGTAACTCAAAATATCAAAAACACTATTGAAGTACAGGCAAATTATTTTTTGCTAGAAACACTAATCAACAACTTATTATCTAACGCTATTAGGCATACACTTGTTGATGGAGAAATTAAAATAAAACTAGAAAACAATACACTGTTTATTAGCAACTCAGGAAAAACTGCTTTACATAAAGAACAGTTATTTGAGCGTTTTTCTAGCTTGTCTCAAGAAAAATCAAGTAGTGGATTAGGGCTTGCTATTATTAAAGAGATTGTAAACAAATACAAATGGAGCATTAATTATCATTATCAAAACGGATTCCATACATTTTATATTCAATTCTAAAAAATTCTAAATTTCTTCTAATTTGAATTAGACATTTGTCTTGTAAATAATTTTACCAAAAAGTATCAAATGAAAAAAATAAAATCAATAATAGCGTTGTGTTTAATGCTATTGTCTGTGAGCTTAATGGCTCAGAAATCATCTGTAAACATCTCTGGAAGTATAAAAAATAAAGTTTCAGGAGAAACACTCCCTTTTGTAAGCGTTTCTTTAAAAACGCCTCTGCAAGAAAAACTTATAAACGGAACTATTTCTGACGAGAATGGTTTATTTGTTCTTAAAAATATAAAACCTGGAGACTATATTTTAGAAGTAAGTTATGTAGGATATCAAAAATATTCATCACCGTTATTTATTGGTTCAAAATCTGAGTTTATCAATATTGGTGTTGTCAATATCAAAGAAAACATAGAGCAATTAAATCAAGTTGAGTTAACCACAAGACGAAATGCCGTTAATAGTGCTATGGATAAAAAAACATATGCTTTAGACAACAATGTAAGTCAAAGCGGAGGAAGCGTATTACAATCTATGAGTAATTTACCTGGAATTACTACACAAGATGGTCAAGTTCAGTTAAGAGGTAACCCAAAAGTAATGGTGTTGATTGATGGAAAACAAACAGCTATTACAGGCTTTGGAAATCAAAATGGATTAGACAACATTCCTGCTTCTGCTGTTGATAAAATTGAAATTATCAACAATCCATCAGCCAAATACGATGCAAATGGAAATGCAGGAATCATTAACATTAAACTTAAAAAAGAAGACAAAACAGGGTTTAACGGAAAGGTTGGTTTGTCTACTGGATTGGGAGCTTTATGGGTGCGTAAAGAAAATTTACCCGGAATTAGACCACAATACCAAGCAACACCTAAAATAAATCCATCGGTATTATTAAACTACAGAAAAGAAAAAGTTAATTTCTTTTTACAAGCAGACAATCTTTATACAGAAACACTAAACAAAAATGAATTTGTTACCAGAACTTATACTGATGGTAGTATTATAAATCAACAAACAAAAAGAAACAGAAACACTAATTTTTTCAATTCTAAATTTGGAGTAGATTGGTTTATGGATGATTTTAATACGCTAACCATATCGGGGCTTTATAGTCAAGAAGCTATTAAAGATTATGGAGATCAACCTTTTTTTGATGGTAATACAAATCAAAGCACAAGACTTTGGCAATTTTTAGAAGATGAAGTATTAACCGCTGCAATGGCTTCTGTTGTCTATGAGCATAAATATCAACAACCAGGTCACAAATTAAATGTTGGGGTTAATTATACGTTTGACAGAGAAGATGAAAAATACTTTTTTGACAATACAGTTCCAGGAAATTATCAAGAAAAAGAGTCCTTCTTTTTAATTGCTGATCAAAAAGTATTAGATGTAAATATTGATTATACAAAACCTTTAAAACATGGTCTTTTAGAAACTGGAATTAAATTTAGACGTAGAGAAATCCCTACCAATATGCAATTCAACCCATCGGCAAACAATTCTGTATTAGATACTGGAGCAGATGGAAAAGCAACCTATAAAGAAATTATTCCTGCAGTTTACGGAAACTTACTTTATGAGGTAAAAAAGTTTGAAGCAGAAGTTGGATTAAGAATAGAATATATGGATTTAAACTATGATGTAGACCCAAATCATAACACTTATAAAAGTGATGGATATCATTATTTTCAACCATTTCCAAACGCTCGAATTTCTTATAAAATGGACAATCGTAGTAAAATATCTGCTTTTTACAACAGAAGAGTTGATAGACCTGACGAGGGAGATATTAGAATTTTTCCAAAATACGATGATGCAGAAATTATCAAAGTTGGGAATCCTGCTTTAAATCCACAGTTTACTAATAGTTTTGAATTGGGATATAAAAACAATTGGAACAGAGGATATTTTTATGGAGCTACCTATCATAAAATTTCGGAAGGAACTATTTCAAGAGTAGCCACTACTATTAACAATGGAACGCTTATTTATAACACTTCACAAAACATAGGAAAAAGCTACAACACAGGTATTGAAGTTGTGATTAGCCAAGAGTTTAGCAATAAAATAAATATGAATTTAAACTTAAACGGTTATTATAATAAAATAGATGCTTTTACTATTTCTAATTTATACCCAAGTCCTCATACCTTTACTTCAGAAGAGCAAGATGTGTATTCTGGAAACATTAAATGGAATACAAATTATAAGTTCTTAAAAAACACCAATGCACAAATCACCGCTATTTATTTAGCTCCGGACATTATTCCACAAGGAACTATTGATGCTAGATTTTCTTTAGACTTTGGAGTAAAAACTACCATTCAAAAAGGAAAAGGAGAATTGTTTTTTAACGCTACAGATTTGTTAAACACCATGGTTATCCGTCAAAAAATTACAGGAAGCAATTTTAACTACACCAGTGATAATTATTACGAAACACAAGTATTAAGATTAGGATACAGTTATAAATTTTAGATTTACTATTTATTTTATTAAAAAAGCTCAAGATTCAATTGAACCTTGAGCTTTTTATTTAATTTTTTGTGTGTGATATCTTATAAATTAATCCCTACAAAAACCTGGTATAAAGTATTAAATTCATCAGCATCTTTATAAGCACTACTTAATCCATGGTAATATCTTACACCTAAAGTAATTCCTGGATTAATGGCAAATCCAATACCTCCGTTTATCCCCCAATCAAAAGTATTAGGTTCGGTAGTTTTTGTTGAAGTACCAAATACAAAATCTGTTTCTTCTTTTTTATTGATATTTACTCCTATTTGAGGTCCTAACTCAACATACAAAGGTTTAAAAATATAACCTTTAAACATTAAAGGTATTTGGATATAATCCATTTTTACAGTTTTTGATGCACTGTCTTTAAACCCTAACTGAGAATAAACCAACTCTGGCTGAAAAGAAACATTCTCACTTATTTCATGTTCTCCATAAATACCTATATGGAATCCATTTCTATTGTCTGCATCTCCATTTCTTAACGAAGAAAGGTTATAACCTGCCTTAATACCAAAATAAGATTCTTTTTCTTGAGAAAAAGCAATCACCGAAAACAGCATTGCTATTACTAAAAATTTAAATTTCATAATTTTCGTTTTTTTATGTTATTACATATGATAATATACAAAAAACGCTCCAAAGTGTAATTTATTTTTCTATCGGAACCACAATATGAACTGTTGTCCCTTGATTTAACTCCGAAGAAATCCTTAATTCTCCACCAATATAGTTTACTCTTTCCTTCATAAACCTCAACCCGTTTCCAGTTCCTTTAAACGTATCTGTTAACTTAGGATTAAAGCCTTTACCATCGTCTTCTACTTTAATTTTCAGGTAAGAATCTGTATGATCTAAAGTGATTAAAATATATTCCGATTCAGAATATTTTAACGCATTGTTAACTGCTTCTTGAACCACTCTATAAATATTTACCTCTACGTTATTATCTAAACGTTTATCAAACTCAGAAATATTTTCGTACAACACATTGTGGCCTGTAAAATTACCAACCATACTACTCATCTTACGAATGGCCGAAGCCACTCCATGATCTGTTAATTCTGGCGGAGCTAAACTAAAGGTAACCGCTCTTACATCTTTAATTAACTGCCCAAAAACCTCTTTTACAGAATGTAAACTTTCTTCTGCTTTATCTTTGTTAGAAAAATCAATTCCATCAATGCTAAAACGCAAAGCTGTTAACATCTGCCCTATTCCATCGTGGATATCTTTTGCAATACGTTTACGCTCATCTTCTTGAGCTGTCATAATTTGTTGTGATAAATCTTTTTGAGATTGTACCTCTGCAACAAACTTGTTTCTATTTACACGCTGCATTTCCATTCCCGCATGTTTACGTTTGGTAATATCGTGACAAACGATTAATCTACGATGAGAGTTTTTAAGATTATCCATATTAATAATAGACATTTCAATCCAAAAAATTTCACCTTTATGATTGGTTAATCTTAATTCTTTATTTACCAATTCTCCTGTAGCTGTGCTTAATATTTTTCTTATTTTATGATGCTGATTATGCTTATAAGTAAGTACTTCTTCAAACTTTCTAAAAGTTAAATCTTCATTATGCCCTAAATATTCCTCAAACTTTTTACTGATGTAGGCAATTCTATTTTCATCCGTAATGGTGGCATATAAAACTGCATTATTCACCGCAAAATTTAACTCCCTAAATCTTAATAAAGTATTTTCTCTTGAAGACAGTGGCCTATCACTAGTGTGAATATTGTTTTTAATTGCCAACAAATCTGTAATTAAATCTAGATAAGTGATATAAGTTGGTCTAATCAATTTAAATAAAATCCACCCTAAATAGCCTAGAACAAAAACGGATAATAAACCTAAACTAATCTTTAAGTCCTTAATATCTTCTTGTGTCATTAGAACAGTATTTTCTTCGGACAGTTGATTTTGAATGATGTAACTCATCACAATCACTATCGTAAAAAGCAAAAAGAATGCTCCCGATATTTTAGATCTTCTTCTTTGTAAAAGTGACCTTTCTCTGTCTGATAAATACGTATCTAATAACCCCATGTTATGCTAGTGCTTTTTGTACTAAAGCCAAACCTGATTCTGAAAAAGGTAATTGCAATGCAGCATCATGTCCTTTTTCAGACATTTTAGCCCATGTTTTTTGTACAATATCTATTATTTTTTCCTCACTGTGTTTTTCTGCAAACTCATCAAAATAAAATTCTAAAAACACCAAACAAATTACATCTTCTAAAGCTTGAGTTAGTTCATTTTTCTTTAATTGTTTTTTTAACAACATAAACTGAACCTCATCAATAACCTCTTGATCGTAACCTACAGACGATAAAATTTCTGAAGCTTTTTGAGCGTGTAATTTTTTTAAATCATTTCTCCATGTTAAATACCCAACTCTATCCATAGGATATGTGTCTCTAGGAATTTCCCATCTACAAATATGTTGACATCTTGCTGCTAATTTTAAAGACTCTGGAGCATCAGGCATAAAAATGTCCAAACGCTCAGACATACGAACTCCGTAAATGTATTCTTTAGCATAAGTAATTCCTTGATATTCTTCTTTATTAGGGTCTTGTTTATTGGCTTGATCTATTAAAGAAATGGCTTGATTGAATTTCATTGTTTAATATTTTTATTTTGTAAAGCTAATCATATTGTTTTTATCCGAACAATATAGTTCTTTACCTAGTTTAATAAGATGCTTTTACACAGTAATTAAATGTCTCTTTAAAGAGAGTTTCTATTATTTACACAAAGCTAAAGCCTTTTTAAAATTAAAAAAAGCCAAACCTTAACGATTTAGCTTTTAACATATTTCAAAAAACAAATTCTACCCTTAATTATAAAGCTGTTTCTTACTTTATAACTATTTTTTTTACAGCAGTACCTTGACTACTCTTAAATTTAAGAAAATAAATTCCAGCAGATAAATGTTCTAAAGAAAAAACTTTCTCATTTTCTATTATCGAAGCTTTAGAAGTCAATAACCCATTAGCATTAAAAACCTCTAACACTGTTTCAAAAGCATTTAAAATTGTTATCTGATTTGTGGCAGGATTGGGTGATACTTGAATTTTCCCCAATTCATAATCATCATTAAGACTTAATGTATTTTCAAAACTAAACCAATCTACATTAAACAAATAACCACTTTCTCCTGTAAACACAAAATATACATCTTGATTTCCGGAAACATTTGTAATATTGGTTTGTGCGATTTCCCAATTTCCCCAACCTCCTGTTCCTGCAACATCTAGAGAACCTATTAAAGTTCCTGTGGTACTTCCTAGTCTTACCTCAATAGTCCCTCCGTTAGTTTTACTAGAAGCATTAGCCTTTACAACATTTATGTTAGTTAAATCTATATTGTGATAAGCTACCCAATCTCCATCTTGAATAAAACCAATATTGGCTCCTTCATCTACAATACCATACATATTATCAAAACATTCTGCATTCATATCAGCGGCTGTATTTTCACAACCATCTACATCAACTTTAATGTAAGTATATTCACATCCATCCCAACTATTAACGGTATTTCCTGTACCACTATCCGTAACAACACTACAAGTGGTAGCTTTTGAATTGCTAGCACCTGGCCCAAAATCAATTGCTGCATTACTGTAGTTATAAATTGTAGCTCCTGAAAAAACTGTATCTAACTGATACATTAAATTGCTTCCTAGTTGATGACGAAAAGATCTATAACTACCCAACTGAATAGCCATATCCGAAGGGATATCTACATCATCCTCAGCATGTACAGTAAAGGTTCCTCCTGAAGAACTACCTACACTTTTAGAACCATTATAATATCCGTTTTCCGGCTTCATTAGCGTTACACTCCCCTCTATACCTCCTTCGCTATTAAAGGCAGGTCCATAAGCTGCATCTGCATAACAATTAATCACTTCTCCATTACCAATAGCAAAACCATTTTCATTCCCTATAAGTGTTACATTCTCAACATGCCTATACCCACTTCCTTGAGTAATGGTACATCCTGATCTTGTATTTTTTACGGTTGTATTTAAAACTGTTACATCGTTTGTTCCTCGTTCGTAAGACACTCCATCGATAGTAGTGGTACCAGCATTGTAGGATCGAATTCCTGCTTCGCATAACGCAATCATAAAACCTGGTGGTAATTTATAGCCCCAAGTAGTTATAAATCCTTGTTGATCTCCCAAAGTACCTGTACCTTCTTCTGCAAGAATATCATCTGTAGAACGCATTTCTCCCTCAATATAACAACCATCAATAGTAGGGTGATTGGCTGCTTGCATAAAAACACAATGACCAAAGGCTCTATGAATCATGGTTGTGTTTTTTAAAGTATTATAATCTCCTCTAATTAAAATTCCGCTATGCTTATCTAAAGGAACCAAAGAACCTCCTCCTTTTCCAAAAATATCTCCATAACCATAAGGCAAAGATCCTTTTGCTGTTACATAAAAACCATCAACAACATTATTTTTACCATCAATAGCAATACTTAAAGCTCCTCTTCTTGGATTGTCATGAACATCTCCAACATCGGTTAAAGTTAAATTTTTAAGAGTTGTGTTATTCCCTGAAATACGGATTTCATAAACATCTTTATTTCCAAACTCTCTAAAAACTCCCGTTTCTACATTTATAAACACATCTGTAAAATCGAACACACTATTACTTGCCGTTACAGGAAACAATGTCCAAACAGTACCTGTTCCAATAGTTTCCCATCCTCCATAATTAGAAGCATTACTTGCGGTAATTGTATATGTTCCTGGAGCCAACTTTACAGTAACATTATCATCATCAATATAATTTGATAAACTTTCTAATGAGTGAACTGTAATTTGAGCTTGTGCAAAAATTCCAATTAAAAAAAAGCTTAATAAAAATGTTATAGGCAACTTAAAAGTTTTCATATTTGGGTTGATTAATTCTTAATTAATTTTGCTACTGATTTTTTTCCAGATTTATTGATTTCAACAAAGTACAATCCTGATGATAAATCACTAATATCTATTTCAGTATCTCTTTTAATTGACTCTTTTGTAATGAGAAGGCTCCCGCTGACATCATAAATTTTTATTTCAGAAGTTGATGCCACATCAATTCTAAAAACATCACTAACAGGATTGGGATGTACTAAAAAATTTGGAGAAAGAACCACAGGTATTTCATCGCTTAAAATAGAAATATTAGCCTCACAATCGTTGTAGTTATAGTTACCATATAACATTTGACTTCTTAGCGTATAAATGGCTTTAGACACTTTTTTTACAGAAGCTCCTAATTCCTGATACAAATTGTAATCTTTATCATACAAACCTTTGTTAGAACCATCAGTTGGTTTGTCTAAATATCTAAACCAGTGAAAACCTACGCTTCCTTTGTTACGTAAAAGTTTCAACATCCAATTCTCAAACCAACTCGCTCTGTCAGACTGTGTAGCAACATCCCAACCAGCTCCATCAGCATTTTCCATAGGAGTATCTAATCCTTTTACATAAAACTCAGTAATTAAAAATGGTTTACCAGACTCCTCTAACCACATATCCATATATTCCTCTTCGGGCTGAGCGCTACCATAATAATTTACAGAAATAATGTCTATATATTTTCCAGCGGCTTCAAACATTTTAGGCATGTATTTTACTCCTGAATGAAAACGTGTTCCTAACAACATATGATTTGGATCTACAGCCTTAAAAGCTTCTGAAACAATTCTAAAATAAGTTTCCCCTACATAGCCCTGATAGTCTAGTTTATCATCTTCTGTGATGTTTGAGGTAGTATAGTTTACACCATATTTGTCAATCATCCAAGTATTGGCTGCTTGATATTGTGCATTGGATGTTTCTAAACTTAGACTTAATGACAATTGATCTTTATGAAATAATAATTCATTATCTAAAAAATACCCTAAAACCCAAGGATCATTTAAATAAGGCTGTAACTCCGTTTGTGCTAATTGGTTACAAAAACTTTGAAAAGTAGGTTCAAAAACAGGAAGTATATCTAAATTATAAACCTCTTTAATTTCATTTGATGAATTTTTAAAATTAGACATCACATTAAACCTAGGAGTATAAGCCACGTTTTTAATACTTTCATCAGACCAAGATCCCATAGTGTTTAAACCTAAACTTTTAAGTTCTTCAGGTTGTGACAAACCACCATTATCAACCGTATTTAAACCTGCGCTGTAAAAAACATTCCCTGATGGATCAATAATATGCCAAGTATTATCACAATCTTTTTCGGTTCTAAAAAAACCAGTAGCCTCAAATGTTCCGTTTTCCCAACCTCCATAATTATTTACTTCATCTTCTTGAACATGATTTTTTAAAACATCACCAGTAATTTCACCTTTAGACACCATATCTATGGTAACAGTATCATGTACATCAAACAACGGAATTTCATAAGCCTTGTTAGTATAAAACTGCAATTCGGGTCTATTCTCTGTACTTTCGCTAGAAGCAAATCCCATAGCAGAGTTTATTAAACTATTGGTAAATAATTTAAAGGCGATAACGGAATTATTAGAATTTAACTGATTTAAAACGTATTCTGTAACATCAATATAATAGGCCTCTCCTCTTTTTACTCCTCCATAAGCAAAAGTAAATTCTTGGGAAGGCAATGAATTTAAAGTAATATAATTATCAAACTCTGGGTTGATTCCTACCAAACTTACATTTCCTCTATCTCCCTCTACTTGTACTAATTTTAACAAAACTTGTTGGTAAGTAGTAGGCACCTCTGAAAGATTTGAAAACTGTAAAACTGCGAGTCTATCATTATTCCCCGAAACAGAATGCTTTAATTTAATAACGGTTTCCGAAGAATAACTTTGATTAGGGTTTGAAAAATGTACATAAGAATCTACAGTAGGATGCTGTACTGATTCCTGAGAAAAAGAAAACACAGTCTGTAGAAACATTATAATTATTAAATAGTTTTTGCTTTTCATTTTTTTTATTAAATCCTATGGAACAACTCTTTAGCCTTAACGTTTTACCTTTTTTTTAACATCCTAGTAAATAAAATCTAGTTTTATTTTTATGAAATTTTATCCATATTCAAATTAAACGACAACAAAAACAATAATCTATTACTTATAATTCAATCAGTATCATTTATCGCTCATAATGAGCTTAAAACAAATTCAGTATAAATTTATTACGTGTTTATTGAGAATCTTGGAGCAATCCTCGTTGCTTTTGGCTATTTATAAACAAAACCAAATGATATATATCCGTAATAATACGTATTTTTAAAAATTACGTAGATTTTCTTGTGTAATTACGTATTTTCGTTGTAGTTTTACGTATCATATAATTAAGTATCTGATTTATCAACAATTATCACTAAAATGAGCCAAATAAACATTTTATTAGTAGACGACCACTTACTTGTGCGAAATGGTTTAAGATCACTTTTAGAAAGTGAACCTAACTTTACCGTAGTTGGTGAAGGAACTAACGGTCAAGAGGGTGTTGATATGACGATAAAATTAAATCCTGATATTTTAATTATTGATGTTCGTATGCCTGTAATGAATGGTATTGATGCCGTAGCAAAACTTAGTGAGCTTGGGACCAACACAAAATCTATCATTCTATCTATGCACGACTCCGAGGAGTATATTTTAAAAGCTATTTCTGCTGGAGCTAGCGGTTACTTATTAAAAGACACCAATAAAGACGAGTTTGTTAAGGCTATTACCAACGTTTATAACGGAGGAAAATACTTTAGCGGAGATACTACGGATGCTATTGTAAAAAGCTTAATAAGTGGAGCAAGCACTGCCAAAGTAACTCCATTTAACAGTAACTCCGAAGCTTCTAAATTGACTAGAAAAGAGTCTGAAATTTTAGAATTTATTCTTAACGGATTTACCAATCTTGAGATTGCCGACAAATTAGGAAAAAGCAAACGTACCATTGAAACACATCGATTTAATTTGATGAAAAAATTAGATGTTAAGAACTTGGTAGAATTGTCTAAAAAAGCTCAAGAATTAGGTTTTCAATAAATCTTTTTTAAATCTATATTTTATTTAACTTTAGCAAAAAAGAAATTGATTTGCTATGTTAGAAAAAGTTTACGCAGCCTCCTTTTTGGGGGTTGATGCTACTATTATTACCATTGAGGTAAATATTGATAGTGGTATAGGTTATCATTTAGTAGGATTACCAGACAATGCTGTTAAAGAAAGTAATTTTAGAATTCACGCTGCTTTAAAAAACAACAACCTACATTTTCCAGGGAAAAAAATCACCATAAATATGGCTCCTGCCGATATGCGCAAAGAAGGAACCGCTTATGATATTTCTTTAGCCATTGGAATTTTAGCTGCCTCAAAACAAATAAACAACACCAAGTTAAAAGACTTTATTATTATGGGAGAACTTTCTTTAGACGGAAGTTTACAACCCATAAAAGGAGTATTACCCATAGCTATTGAAGCTAAAAACCAAGGCTTTAAAGGAATAGTACTTCCTACAGAAAATGCCAAAGAAGCTGCTTTGATTGATGACTTTGAAGTTTATGGATTACAAAACATTAGTGAAGTCATTGATTTTTTAGACGATAACAAAACTTTTGAACCCTTACTTTTTGACACCCAAAAATATCTAAACGAAATTGAAAACAAATTTTCTTTTGACTTTATGGATGTTAAAGGACAAGAATCTGTTAAACGTGCTTTAGAAATTGCCGCATCAGGCGGACATAATATTTTACTAATTGTCCCACCAGGATCTGGAAAAACCATGCTTGCCAAAAGATTGCCAAGTATATTACCCTCTATGTCTTTACAAGAAGCTATTGAGACTACTAAAATTCACTCCGTAGCTGGTAACACCAAAAACAAAGAAGGTTTAATTTTAGAACGTCCTTTTAGGTCTCCCCACCACACGGTTTCTGATGTAGCATTAGTAGGAGGAGGACAATATCCACAACCAGGAGAAATATCCTTGGCACATAACGGAGTTTTGTTTTTAGATGAATTACCAGAATTTAAAAGAAGTGTTTTAGAAGTAATGAGACAGCCTTTAGAAGATAGAGAGGTTACCATTTCTAGAGCTAAGTTTACCATTACCTACCCTAGTAGTTTTATGTTAATTGCGAGTATGAATCCATCACCTAGTGGAGATTTTATTAATGATGATAGCAAAATTCAGTCTTCATCATTAGAAGTAAAAAAATACCTCAACAAAATATCAGGTCCTTTATTAGATAGAATTGATTTGCATATAGAAGTAAATCCTGTTCCATTTGAAAAACTAAGTAATGAAATTCCTGCTGAACCTAGCAAATCCATCAAAAAAAGGGTTCAGCAAGCTAGAAACATTCAAACAAAAAGATACGAGAAAGAAAACAACATACATTACAACGCGCAAATGGATGTAAAGCATATTAAAAAATATTGTAAACTAAATCCAGACACTAAAAACTTACTAAAAAAAGCCATGGAATCTTTAAATCTATCCGCACGAGCTTATGATAGAATTTTAAAAGTAAGTAGAACTATTGCAGATTTAGACAATTCAGAAAACATTGAATCGCATCACATTGCCGAAGCCATTCAATACAGAAGTTTAGATAGAGAGCATTGGATTTAAGCTTTGCTCTTTTTTCTTTTTAAATAAACATTATAAATTAAACTAACCATAATTAACAAGACTCCTAAAAGCGTCCATAAATTATAGGTTTCTTTATACCAAAAGGTACCAATTAAAATCATAAAAACTACCTCTAAATATTTTAAAGGTGCTATTACATTGGTTTCATAAGATTGAAATGCTTTGGTTAAATACAACTGTCCTACATATCCAAAAACTCCTAAACTTAATAAAAGTAACCATTCCACTGCATTTGGATTTCTCCAATGATTGATACACATCAATCCACCAAAAACAAATGCCATCACCATAAAATAATTAATGATAACTAATGAGTTTTCTGAATCGCCAATTTTACGAATCAACACAAAAATAATTCCTAAAAAAATAGCGGATAGTATGGCTAAAATTAAACCAATAGAATTTACATCTACCCCAAAACCTTTAATAATTAACACTCCTAAAAAGGCAATTAAAAATAAAAACCACTGTATAGGTTTTACCTTTTCTTTTAAAAATAAAAGGGCAAAAATTGCAGCAAAAATAGGAGAAGTATATCTTAAAGAAACCGCAGTTCCTAAAGACAAATAATTTAAAGACTGAAAAAAACACGTTAGTGAAATAACACCAGCAACACCTCTAAGAATCAACCATTTTTTTCGAGTTCCCAAAATTGGAATTTTATGTTTAATGATTAATGGAATTGTAAAACACAAAGTTCCAATAGATCTAAAAAAAACAATTTGGTATGCGCTAAAATCATTTAAATACTTTACTCCAGTATTCATTAAAGAAAATGCAATAACACTAAAAATCATGTAAAAAATTGATTTTGAGCCTTTCATAAAAATTGTTTTAGCATTTAAAAGATTAAGAGGCTGTAAAAATAGTATTTATAAAACTTTAGAGAACTAAATACCTCTTTAATATCACAATAAGTTTTACCAAATTACTCAGTTCATTTTTTAGAACTACAAAAGCACTGAATTACAACACATTGCACAAAAATAATAATGCGTAACGCTTAAATATAAAATTCTAGAGGCAACAAACATCTTGACAAATCCAATCCTTTTTATTAATTTAGGAAGAACCAATCCGATTTAAAAACCTTAAAATATATTGTTATGCTGCCATTTAGAACCGAAATAAGAAACAGTCCAAAGTGTCAAACATTAAAAGTTTATATGAACGATACTGCCTGTGATCAAGAATGTAAAGAGTTGTTAGAAAACATAAGTGGAATAGAATCTATAGAAATACAAGAATCTATTAGCAGGAACAGAGTGGAGGAAAATTTAACCATTTACATTAAGGATGATGCAGATGTAAACAGAGTACAAAAATTAGTTGAGAACAAATTAGATCAGCATTTTGCTTTTGACTAAACTAGCTTATACTACAGCATAAAAAAAGCGTCCTAAAAATTAGGACGCTTTTGTTTTTATAAGATATTCTTAGAATTATTTGTAAACTTCTTTTACAAAATCTTCGTAAGTAACTTCTTTTTCATCAAAAGAAATTTTCTCTTTGTACAAGTCTAACAATTTGTTGCTAATTAATTGAGTTTGTAATCTCTTAGCCTCATCTTGGTTTTGTAATACACGCATTGCGATATCTTCTAACTCTTTATCTTCTGGATTCATTTGTCCAAATTGAGCCATTTGTTGTCTGATAAATCCGATTGCGTAATCTTTTAATTCTTGGAAATCAACTTTTACATCGTTATCAGCCATTATCTTACCTTCAATTAATTGGTAACGTAAACCTTTTTCAGATTTTTCGTATTCTGCAGCAGCCTCTTCATCAGTTAAAGGCTTTTCTCCTGCAGTTCCTAACCACTTAATTAAAAACTCTTTTGGTAAATCAAAAGAAGTGTTTTCTATTAAGTTTTCAGTAATTGCGTTTAATAAATGCTGATCTGCTTGTTGAGCAAATTGCCCTTCAGCATCTTCTTTAATTTTATTTCTTAATTCTGTAACAGAAGAAACAACTCCTTCTCCAAAAATCTTATCAAAAAACTCTTGATCTAATTCAGAAGGCTCAGTATAACTAATTTCTTCAATTTTAAAAGTTAAAGGAATTGCCAAATCAGCAACATCTTCTACTTTTAATCCTAAAGACGCAGCTAATTTAGTGTCTTCGTTAAATAAGTTTTTAGATTTTAATTCTAAAACATCACCAACTTTAGATCCTACAAATTTCTTTGTATTTAACTTTCCTTTGATATCTTCAATTGTTAAAGAAGCTTTAGTTTCAATTCCTTCTTCTTCATTTGCAAATACTCCAGCAATTGTTGAATTTTCAGCAACTTCTTCTTGAGTAATTACATTTCCAAAACGGTTTTGTAAGTTTTCTACTTCTTTATCAATCAACTCATCATTAGCAATGATGTTGTATTTTTTAATCTTTCCTTTGGTTAAATCTACATTGATTTCAGGAGCCAAACCTAACTCAAATTCAAAAGAGAAGTTTTCAGCATCCCAGTTAAATTCTCCATCCATTTTTGGTAATGGATTTCCTAAAATATCTAATTTTTCTTCAGCTAAAAAGTTATTTAAAGACTCTTGTAACAACTTGTTAACCTCGTCTACCATTACTGATTTTCCGTACTGCTTTTTCACCAATCCCATTGGCACTTGTCCTTGTCTAAAACCAGGTACACTTGCCTTTTTACGATAATCTTTTAATACAGAAGCAACTTTTTCTTGATAATCCTCTGCTGTAATATCAACTTTAACTACTGCATTTAATGCATCGATATTCTCTTTAGTAATGTTCATTTGACTATTTTTATTTAAAATCTCTAAAAAATTGGGTGCAAAAATACGCTTTTTTTGTTAAGCTACAAAAAGGTATAATTAATTCATGCTCAATTGATTTAATTCTCTTTATACTTATTTTATAAAGGCAATCAACTTGTTATAAAATTCAACTGGATTTTCTGCATGTAACCAATGCCCTGCATTTGATACTGTATCTATTTTTGCTTTTTCAAAATGTGCTGTAATTAAGGCAAAATCATCATCTAAAATATAGTCTGATTTTTGACCTCTTAAAAATAATACTTCTCCATCATAAGTAGTATATGCCGGTAAAGCCTCTCCTACTTCTGGGTTATTATCTGTTAAACTTTGTAGGTTAAAACGAAAAGCCATTTCGGTTTTTGTTTTTCTGTATACATTTTTTAACAAAAATTGTCTAACTCCTTCTTCTGGAATTGTTTGTTTTAAAATATCATCAACCTCGGTTCTTAACTTTAATTGAGAAAAATCTACACTATTTAATGCATCAATAATTGTATGATGATGTGGTACGTAAAATTTTGGGGCTATATCGGCCACAATCAATTTTTCTACCAACTCTGGATATTCCACAGCAAACAACATGGCTGTTTTTCCGCCCATGGAATGACCTAAAACAATGGCTTTTTCAATATTCTTATCTTCAAAATAATGTTTTAAATCTTGTACCATCAACTCATAACTAAAGTCATCAGCATGAAAACTACGTCCGTGGTTACGTTGATCTACCATGTGGACTTCAAAATCTTCTGATAATTTATTGGCATGAGATTTCCAATTGTCTCCCATTCCAAAGTACCCGTGAAGAATAATTAACGGAAAACCTGATCCTACAATATTTGAATGTAAAACTTCCATTTAATGTATGTCTTGTAATTTATATAAATACATGTTTACAACATTTTGCAAACCGTAATACAATGCTTCTGATATTAAAGCGTGCCCAATAGAAACCTCATCTAACTCAGGAATATTTTTAGCAAAAAAATTGATGTTTTTTAAACTTAAATCATGACCTGCATTTACTCCCATTCCTAATTGCTTAGCCAATTTAGCAGCCTCGGCATACTCGGTAATCACTCCAGTATTTCCTTTTCCGTATTCTACTGCAAATTTTTCTGTATACAACTCTACTCTATCTGCTCCTGTAGTTGCGGCAGCTTCAATCAACGCAGGATTTCCTGTATCAATAAAAATGGATGTTCTAATCCCCGCTTCTTTAAATTCTGCAATTACATCTTTTAAAAAAGATTGATGAGTAATGGTATCCCAACCAGCATCAGAAGTAATATTATCATCTCCATCTGGCACCAATGTAACTTGTTCTGGATTTACATCTAACACCAATTTTTTAAACTTTGGAATAGGATTTCCTTCAATATTTAGCTCTGTGCTAACAATTTCTTTTAAGTCAAAAGCATCTTGATAACGAATATGACGTTCATCTGGTCTTGGGTGAATGGTAATTCCTTGCCCTCCAAATTCTTCAATATCCTTTGCTACCTGTACCAAGTTAGGCACATCACCCCCTCTTGAATTTCTTAACGTAGCTATTTTATTAACATTTACGCTTAATACCGCCATATTCTGTATTTTTATGAATGCAAAAATATTCAAAATAGAACGAACAATTAACAATTTTCATTAATTTGAACTTTATGGAACTTATCAACTACATATCAAAGGACAAAATATCGGTGAATAATCAAAAAACCATAGAAAAAATTCTACAGATTTTTAGCACTATTCCCTACTCTCATATTCCAGTAGTTCAAAACAAAAAGCTAGTGGCTGTTATCTCTAAAGAAGATTTAAATACCGTAGACAACAAAAAACAAAAGCTTGCAGAATTGGAATATTTATACGAATTCTTTTTTGCCAAACAAGAAGACACCTTGCTAGAAGTTTTCTCTAATTTTGCTGTAAACAACACCAATTTACTGCCAATTACTGATGCTGAAAACAATTATATTGGGTATTTAGACCTTAATGACACCTTAGATTGTTTTGCCGATACCGAATTTTTAAGCACAGAAGGAAATATTTTGTTACTACAAAAAAACAGTCACGAATACTCAATGTCTGAAATTTGTCAGATTGTAGAATCAAATAAAAATACTGTTTTAGGATGTTTTATTACAGAAAAAACCGAAGATCAAACACAGATTACACTAAAAGTTAAGCCCATCAATATTAACGAATTGGTACAATCTTTTAGAAGGTATGATTATAGTATTATCAACACCCTAACAGAAGATTCCTATTTAGAAAGCTTAAAAAAACGCTCAGAATACTTTATTAAATATTTAAACATCTAAATTCGCAGCACTAAAAAGTTTTACTATGAAAAAAGTAGCCATTTTTGGACAAGTATATAAAGATGCCGATGAAGTTTATGTTTCTACGTTAATTAACGTTTTAAACAAAGCTAAGACCGATGTTTATATCAATAAAGATTTTGCCGATTCTATTAAAAACACAGGACTAAAATTTGTAGATCACCTAGACACTTATGATGGTGAATCTGGGCTTGATTCAACTTTTGATGCCCTAATTACTTTAGGAGGTGATGGAACTATTCTTAGAGCTTTTAATCAGATAAAAGATTTAAACATTCCTATTTTAGGAATCAATTTAGGAAGATTAGGATTTTTAGCTACAGTTCAAAAAACAGAAATAAGCAAAGCCATCAAAGAATTCTTAAAAGGAGAATATATTGTTGATGAACGAGTAATGTTAAAAGTTACTAGTAACGAAAACGGACCCGAATTTACTAGTTTAGGATATGCCTTAAATGATTTAACTATTGCTAAAAAAGACACCAACTCTATGATTGGTGTTGATGCTTATTTAAATAACGAATACCTAACCACTTATTGGGCTGATGGTTTAATTGTTTCAACCCCAACTGGTTCTACAGGATATTCTTTAAGCTGCCAAGGCCCTGTAATTATGCCTAACACTAATAATTTTTTAATTACGCCTGTTGCTCCCCACAACTTAAATGCTAGACCTATTGTTATTTCTGACAATACTGAAATTAAATTAAAAGTTTTACGAAGAGAAGATCAGTTTTTAGCCTCCTTAGACGCTAGAGTAAGTACCATTGATGTAGAAACTGAAATTATTGTAACCAAGGCCAATTTTACAGCAAAAATCATCCTTTTAAAAAACCATACGTTTATCAACACGCTTAGAGATAAACTTTTATGGGGCTACGATACAAGAAATAAATCTGTTAACAAACAATAAAACATTAGTATTATTGGTTATTACATCAACATTTAATCTACGTTTAATTATATTTGCGCTGTTTTTATGATGAATATGAGAAAGTTAGTGTGTATTCTTACTTTTTTAATTGCCAACATTGGCTTTTCTCAGGTTTACGAAGCTGGTCTTACGTACAACCTTGGGAATGTTATGGGTGAACGTAATGATGCATTTCCCATTACATCATCGTATAAAAACTGGGGAGTTGTGATTAAAAAAAACATGAACCCTAGAATTGCATATAGGTTGGCTATTAATTTAATGGAAAGTCATAATACCCAACTAGCAGAACTTTCTGGAGGAATAGATTTTAATTTCACAAAATACAACCTAATTAGAACAGGAAACATAAAAAAAAGTACTGGTTACCTTATTTTTGAAGCCGCTACTATGTTTTACAACACTGGTGGAGATACTAAATTTTCGATTGCACTTCCTATGGGAATAGGATATAAGCACGCCATTACAAAACGCATTGTGTGCTCCATGGAGGCCAAAGCAAGAGTTTCTTTTTCTGATACTTTAGATAAAATTACAACAAATAAAAGCACTTTGGATGCTTATTACTATATTGGGGCCTCAATATATTATACATTTGGATGGCCTAGAGGTAGTAAAAACCAAATAAGATTTTAATGAGTTTAGTAGAAAACATCAAAAAAAATAAAGTTCCTAAGCATATCGCTATCATTATGGATGGTAATGGGCGTTGGGCTAAGAAAAAAGGGATGGCCAGAATTTTTGGTCACAGAAACGCTCTTACGGCTGTAAGAGAATCTGTTATTGGTGCTTCTGAAGTTGGTACAGAGGCTATTTCTTTATACGCTTTCTCTACCGAAAACTGGAATAGACCAAAATTAGAAGTTGATGCTTTAATGAGTTTATTAATTCATTCTCTAAAAAAAGAATTACCCGATTTTCAAAAAAACAATGTAAAAGTTAATGCCATTGGTAGATTAGGTGATTTACCTAAAAAAGCTCAAGAAACTCTTAATGAAGTTATTGATGCTACCAAAACAAATAATAAAATAACTTTAACCTTTTGTTTAAGCTACGGAAGTAGAGAAGAAATAAACACTTGTGTTAAAAAGATTGCAGAAGAAGTTAAAAAGGGAAATTTAAACCCTGAAGACATTACCGAAGACCTAATCCAACAAAACTTATATACTCACAATCTTCCAGACGTAGATTTAATGATTCGTACTAGTGGAGAACAAAGATTAAGCAACTATCTTCTGTGGCAATTGGCATATGCTGAATTATATTTTACTGAAACACTTTGGCCTGATTTTAGAAGGGAAGATTTGTTCAAAGCAGTAGAAACATATCAAAACAGAGAAAGAAGGTTTGGAAAAACCAGTGAACAATTAGAAGGAGAACATGAACAAACTATTTAAAAACTACTTTTTTACATTTATAATTTTCATCACAAATCTTGTATGTGCTCAAGAAGAAAGCAAAAAAGATTTATCTGCAAAAGAAAATACATCAACAACTGAATTAAATGTAAAATCAAACAATACTTTTTCTGATTCTAACCAACCAGACTTTAGCACTACAAAAAATTACCTTTTAGGAGGAATAACTGTAACAGGTACAAATGCTTTTTCCGAAGCATCTGTAATCTCATATTCTGGACTTAAAACAGGGCAAGAAATAAAAATCCCTGGTGATAAGTTAACTAGTGCTATTAAAAAACTACATAATTCTGATAGATTTAGTGATGTTGAAGTTTATGTAACCAAAATGGAGGGTAATACAATTTATTTAGAAATTGCTATTAAAGAATTACCTCAATTAAACGAAATTAAATTTATAGGTGTTAGTAAGTCTAAAGAAAAAACCTTTAAAAAAGATACTGGTTTTACAACTGGTAAAATGCTAACAGAAAACCTAATTACTTCTACCGAAAATTACATCAAACAATTTTATATAGACAAAGGTTATTTAAAAACCAAGGTTAATATTTCTACTACAGAAAATCCTACTAATGCCAATCAAAAAAATGCAACCGTATTTATCGACAAAGGTAAATTGGTAAAAATTAAAGATATTGACATTACAGGAAACGAACAATTAGACGATAAAAGTGTTAGAAAAGCACTTAAAGATACCAAAAGAAAATTTTGGGGTAGATTTTGGAAACGCTCTAAATACGTAGAAGAAAACTACAACGAAGACAAGAAAAAATTAATTGAAAAATACCGCCGTAAAGGATTCCGTGATGCAAGAATTGTTTCTGACAGTATTACATGGAATGAAGGTAAAAAAACAATTGATTTACATTTAAATATAGAAGAAGGAAACAAATACTTTTATAAAGAAATTAAATTCTTAGGAAACAAATCATACAAAAGCGAAGACCTTCAAAGAATTTTAAGAATAGAAAAAGGTGATGTTTACGATTCTAAAACTTTAGAAGAACGTGTTAATGGTGATGGAACACCAGACTCTGATGACATCTCTACTTTATATCAAAACAACGGATACTTATTCTCTCAAATAAACCTTGTTGAAACTAAGGTTGAAAACGATTCTATTACTGTTGAAGTTAGAATACACGAAGACGACCCTGCTACCATTAGTCATGTTTCTGTTATTGGAAACGATAAAACCAATGACCATGTAATTTATAGAGAATTACGCACAAGACCCGGAGATTTATACAGTAAAGACAACATTATTCGTTCTATTAGAGAATTAGGACAGATGGGATTCTTTGATGCCGAAAATATTACTCCAGACTTACAACCTAATTATGCTGATAAAACAGTAGGAATTGAATATAGCCTTACTGAAAAAGGATCTAGTCAAATAGAATTACAAGGAGGATATGGTAGTGGATCATTTATTGGTACATTAGGATTATCATTTAACAATTTCTCACTTCGTAATATTTTCAAAAAAGACGAATACAAACCTTTACCATTAGGGGATGGACAACAATTATCTTTAAGATTACAAGCAAGTAGATTCTCTACCACCAATAGTTTGTCTTTTACAGAACCATGGTTAGGAGGAAAAAAACCAAGATCTTTTAGTTTCTCTATTTACAATACAAAACAATACGGATATGGTTCTTCATATTACGATGTTGATAAAAGTCAGAAGCTAAACATTTTTGGAGCTTCTATAGGGATTGGGGAACGTTTAAAATGGCCAGATGATTATTTTTCTATCTCTAACACTATTAGTTACAGAAGATATACCGTAAACCAATTTAATTTTGGTAGTGCATTAGATTTTGATAATGGAACAGGAGTTTCTAACAACTTATCATATAACGTTACTTTACAACGTAACTCTGCAGGACCAAGTTTAATCTTTCCAACCTACGGATCTACGTTTAGTGTAGAAGGTAAATTTACCCCTCCATTTTCTTTATTCTCTAAAAAAGAATACAACACTAATAACGAAAGATTTAAATGGTTAGAATACTATAAAATTAATTTAAAAGCCAAATGGTATACTGCTTTGGTTGATAAATTTGTTTTAATGACCAATGTTCAATTTGGATACTTAGGAAACTACAACGATAAATTAGGAGAAATTCCTTTTGAAAGATATTTTGTTGGAGGTGATGGTATGAACACTAACAGTTTTGATGGTAGAGAAGTTATTGGACTAAGAGGATATCCTAACAGTTCATTATCTAACTTTGGAGGAAACACTACTTCATCATCACAATTTGTAGGAGCAACTGTATATGATAAGTTTTCTATGGAAGTTCGCTACCCTATTACTTTAAATCCATCTGCATCTATCTACGCTTTAGGATTTGTAGAAGCAGGTAATGCATATATCAATTTTAGCGATTTTAACCCTTTTGATGTAAAAAAATCTGCAGGATTAGGAATTCGTATATTTATGCCAGCATTTGGATTATTAGGTATTGATTTTGGACACGGATTTGATAACGTTCCAGGTGAAAATGAAAAATCAGGTTGGCAAACTCATTTCATCATTGGACAACAATTTTAAAAATGGCATGATTATTTCTAACAACATATATAAGTTCATTCAAAAAATATTTTTATTTTCACTTTTCTTTGGATTTAATGCCCATGCACAACAACAACTTCAAAGAATTGGTTTTGTTGACATAGAATACGTATTGAGTAAAATACCTTCTTATGCAGAGGCTCAATCTAAATTAGATTCAGAAACCACTACATGGAAAAAAAACTTAGATAAGATGTATCTTGAGTTAAGCACCATGAAAGAAGAGTTTCTTAACGAAAAGCCTTTGTTAACAGAGGATTTAATCAAAGAAAGAGAGCTTGAAATAAAAACTTATGAAAATGAAATTACTAAAGTAGAAAATACTTATTTTGGTACCGAAGGAAAATTATTTGAACTAAGAAAACAATTAGTAACCCCTTACCAAGATTTAGTTTACAACGCAGTTCAAACAATTGCCGAGCTTAGAAAATATGACATGATTTTTGAGAAATCTTCATCAATAGTGATGTTATATACCAATAATAATTACGATATTAGCGAGCTTGTATTGAAATACATACAAAAATCTAAAAAAGAAATCGAAGAAGAAGAAGCTGCTATTAAAAGAGAAATTGCTAGAAAAGCAAGAGAAAAGAGAATAGAAGAACAAAGGAAAAAACGAGAAGAAGATAGACTCAAAAGAGAAGAAGAACGAAAAAAACGAAACGATTAAACAATTAACCAAAATGAAACAAGTAAAGACTACATTTTTAATTGCAATTATAGCTTTAGGATTCACTCAATTTGCTAACGCACAAAAAATTGCTCACATCAATTTAGACGAGGTTGTAGCTTCTATGCCAGAAGCTAAATCAATGCAAGCTGATATGGAAAAATTAGGTAAAACCTATGAATCTGAAATCAAATCTGCATCAACAGCTTTAAAAGCAAAGTTTGATAAATATACTGCTGAAGAAAAATCAAAAACTCCAGAAGAAAATCAACAAAGAGCTATTGAAGTACAACAAGAGCAAGCTAAAATTCAACAATTACAACAAGCTGCATCTCAAGAATTACAAAATAAGCAAAACGAAATGTTAGAGCCTATTGTAAAAAAAGCTCAAGACGCTATCAAAGCTTATGCTAAAGAAAAAGGTATTCAATATATCTTAGATGCAAGAACATTAATTTATGCTGAAGGTGAAGATATTTCAGGAGCAATTAAAACTAGATTAGGGATTAAATAAGCCCTTTTCTTACTAAAAAGAATTACAAAGCGCTATTATATTGTATATAATAGCGCTTTTATTTTAGGTTTTTTTATAGATTTGTATTACCCCAAATAAATACAATGAAAAAACTAACAACCCTTGCTGTTTTTATAATAGCCTCATTATTATGCAAAAACGCCTTAGCTCAAGGTAGTGCAGCCCAACCCAATATTTTATTTATCGCTATTGATGATTTAAAACCTACCTTAGGTTGTTATGGTGATACTTATGCACAAACCCCAGAAATAGATGCCATTGCTGCAAACGGAACAGTATTCTTAAACAATCAAACTCAATGGTCTGTTTGTGGACCTTCAAGATCTAGTTTACTTACTGGAAAAAGACCTGACTACACTAAAGTTTGGAATTTATCTACACTTATCAGAGACATCCATCCAGATATTGTAACCTTGCCACAATATTTTAAATCAAAAGGATATAATGTAACTGGTGCTGGAAAAATATACGACACTAGATCTGTAGATTCTGATTCTGACGCCATTTCATGGTCAACACCTTTTAAAAAACCTAGTCAATTAGACTACCCTAGTGCTTGGGGACAACCGGCTTGGGGACATTATCAAACAACAGAAGTAAAAAACAATATTGCTGCATACGAAAGTAGTGAAAATGGTACTTCTGCTGCACAAAGTGTTTATAAACCTATTTATGAAATTGGTGTAGATGATAATGGAAATAGCATTCCCGATAATGCTTATAACGATGGAGCTATGGCAGACCACGCCATCAACTTAATTGATGATTTTGTTGCTGAACCAACAAAACCGTTTTTCTTAGCAGCCGGATTTAAAAACCCACACCTGCCTTTAACTTGTCCTAAAAAATATTATGATTTATACGACAAAAACAATGCTCCTTTAGCAACATATACAGGAAGAGGAACAGATATTCCATCGTTGGCTTTATCTGGATCTAATGAATTTACCACCTATCCTACACCTGGTTTATCCATCACAAAAGAATCTGATGATAGTTATACTATTTCCGAAGCAGATCAAAAAACAATTATCCATGCCTACTATGCCAATGTGAGCTATGTTGATGCTCAAATAGGTAGAATTATGGATAAGTTAGAAGAAGAAGGATTAAAAGACAAAACTATTGTTATTATTTGGTCTGATCATGGGTTTCATTTAGGAGATCATAGCATGTGGGCCAAACATACCAATATGGAAAATGCTACGGTATCTCCTATGATTATATATAATCCTTTTGCTCCATCAGGAAACACTACCAATACACCTACAGAGTTGTTAGACATTTACCCAACACTTTGTGATTTAACCAATCAGCCAATCCCGTCGGACATGGATGGAGTTAGCTTAAAACCTTTATTAACTAATCCTACAACGGCTTTAAAAGATTTTGCTGTATCACAATTTAAGAGCAATAATAAATATGGATATTCTTTTAAAAATGAAAGATATCGATATACAGTTTGGTTAAACAATGGAGTTCTTGCAACCGACAAACCTACTAGTGCTGATTATTTTACTCAAGAACTATACGATTATGATGTTGACCCAAATGAGACAACTAACTACTTTAACAATCCATCATATAGTGCAGTGCAATCTGATTTGGTAACCAAAGCTCAAAATTATTTTGACAATGGTGCCGGAATTAATGATGGAACTACAACAAGTAATGTTGATGTTGTTTTAAACGGAGATTTTGAAGATACTCCTTTTGACAGCAATTGGTCCTTTTCTAACAACGGAGGAAGTGTAGCTAGCTTTACTGATGCAGCAGCAGATGCATACAATGGTAACTCAGGTGCTAAAATTGTAGTATCAACTGCAGGAACAGGATACAACAACGTAAGATTGCAGAATGAAAAATACACTAGTGATTTAACTGATAAAACTATTACGGTAACCGTAAATTCAAAAAGTGTTCTAGGTAGCGAAGAATTTAAAATAAGAATGTATCACCATACAGATGGTGTTAATAACTACCCAACATCAGATGTATTTGTACCAACAACAGATACCTACAAGCCTTATCAATACGTATTTGAAGTACCAGACAATACAACAGAAGTAAGAGTAGATTTATTACTTGGAACACAAGTAGGAACCTATTTCTTTGATGATATTACTACAACTGTTCAAGACTCAGGAGATTTATCAAGTAAAAGAATATCAAACAAAAACATTGTTGAAGTTTACCCAATTCCTGCTCAAAATGAAATCACTATTAATTCCCCAAAAAACATTCAAGGAGTTTCTATTTATAATGTTTATGGGCAATTAATACACCAACAAGGAAAAATCATCAATAACAAAATTGACTTAACTAATATTGGCAACGGAATCTATTTCCTTAAAATAGATTTTGACGATAAAACATTTACAAGTCAAAAAATAATGATTTCTAAATAAATAAAAAGCTCCTTAATTGGAGCTTTTTTTTATGCTATGTTTTGTCGAGATTTGTACTTATACATATAAACGCATGAAAGAAAATCCTATTGGTGTTTTTGACTCTGGAGTGGGTGGTACCTCTATTTGGAAAGAAATCGTTCATCGATTACCTTATGAAAATACCATTTACTTAGCCGATAGTAAAAATGCTCCATACGGTAATAAATCTAAACAAGAGATTATAGACATCTGTCTTAAAAACGCTAAAATTCTTATTGATAAGGGAGCTAAAATAATTGTGGTAGCTTGCAACACTGCTACAACTAATGCTATTGATGTTTTAAGGGCTACTTTTAACATTCCTTTTATTGGTATAGAACCAGCCATTAAACCCGCTGCACTTGCAACGCAAACCAAAGCCGTTGGTATTTTAGCTACTAAAGGAACTTTAAGTAGTGATTTGTTTCATAAAACCGCAAGTGAATTTGCCGCAAACATTTCTGTTATTGAACAAGAAGGAACAGGACTGGTTCCTTTAATAGAGAATAATTTGATAGATTCTTTAGAAATGGAAATCCTTTTGCAAAAATATTTAAAACCAATGATGACTCAGCATATAGATTATTTGGTACTAGGATGTTCTCATTACCCATACTTAATTCCTAAAATCAAAGAAATTATAGGTAATCATGTTACCATTATAGACTCTGGATTTGCTGTTGCTAAACAAACAGAAAAAATACTCTCCGAAAAAGAATTACTAAATAGCAATCATAAAAATGGAGAGCATTATTTAATGAGTAATAGTAATACCAATACTTTAAAACATCTTATTAAAGAAATCAATCATATTAATGTTCAACAAGTTGACTTTTAATCTTTATACCAACCTGCATATTTAACATAGGCATCAGCAATTCTATTAACTTCTCCTTTTAACAATTCTTCGCTTAAATCTTTAATTTTTTTAGCAGGAGTCCCAGCGTATACACTTCCAGACTTTACAATAGTTCCTTTGGTTACTACAGCACCGGCTGCTATAATACAATTAGATTCTAATACACAGTCATCCATCACTATGGCTCCCATCCCTATCAACACATTATCATGTATAGTGCAACCATGTACTATGGCATTGTGCCCAACAGAAACTGAATTCCCAATAGTTGTTGGCGATTTTTGATAGGTTGCATGTACTACAGCTCCATCTTGAATATTTACTTTGTTGCCCATGGTAATTCTATGTACATCTCCCCTAATCACAGCATTGTACCAAACACTACAATCATCACTCATTGTTACCTCTCCTACAACAACACAATTTTCTGCCAAAAAACAATTTTGTCCAAATTGAGGTTTATTTCCGTTTAATTCTTTGATAATCATCTTTAAAGTTTTAATCAAAAATAATATAATTGTAATATTGCAAAAAAGATTCGCCGTGTCAATTCCAACACATCAAAAAATAATCGCCGTAGATTTTGATGGAACCATTGTAAAAGATGAGTATCCTAAAATTGGTGCACCCCAATTATTCGCTTTTGAAACTTTAAAAAAACTTCAAGAAAGTGGTTATAGATTAATTCTTTGGACCTTAAGAGAAGGAAAATCATTAGACGAAGCTGTTGCTTTTTGTAAAAAACAGGGGATTGAATTCTATGCTGTTAATAAAAACTATCCCGAAGAAGTTGTAAACGATAAAGCCATTCGTAAGCTCCATGCTGATATTTTTATTGATGATAGAAATGTCGGGGGATTTATTGGTTGGGGAAGAATTTATCAACTTTTCTTTAATGATGAATTACAAATAAATACAAACAAAAAGAAAGGCTTCCTAGGTTTCTTTAAATAAATATTATCTTTGCATTCCATAAAACAGGACTATGATTACCATTAAAACCCTTGAAGAAATTGAATTGATGCGTGAAAGTGCGCTAATAGTTTCTAAAACTTTAGGAATGCTTGCCAAAGAAGTAAAACCAGGAGTAACCACTCTTGAGTTAGATAAAATGGCAGAAACTTTTATTAGAGATCATGGGGCAGAACCTGGGTTTTTAGGGTTATATGATTTTCCTAATACTTTATGTATGAGTCCTAACGAACAAGTGGTACATGGTATTCCAAACAACACTCCTTTGGTTGAGGGGGATATTATTTCTATTGACTGTGGGGCTTTAAAAAATGGATTTTATGGAGACCACGCCTATACTTTTGAAGTAGGTGAAGTTGCTCCAGAAATAAAAAGATTATTAGAAATTACCAAACAAAGTTTATATGTTGGTATTGAACAGTTCAAAGCTGGAAACAGAGTTGGAGATGTTGGTTATGCCATACAAAAATATACCGAAGACAACGGATATGGAGTAGTAAGAGAATTGGTTGGTCACGGATTAGGAAGAGAAATGCACGAAGATCCTCAAATGCCAAACTATGGTAAACGAGGAAGAGGTAAAAAATTTGTTGATGGAATGGTAGTTGCCATAGAACCTATGACCAATTTAGGAACTAAAGACATTGTTCAATTAAATGATGGTTGGAGTATTTTAACCAAAGATGGAAAAGCTTCGGCTCATTTTGAACACGACGTTGCCATTGTTAACGGAAAACCAGAAATACTTTCTACTTTTAAATATGTTAATGATGCCTTAGGTATTGTTACTGATGTTGAAGACAAGTATAGAGCAAAGCCTTATGGCGCTTAATTAATGAGTCTTTTTAAAACCATATTAAACACTATTCCAAGACCTTGGTTAATTAAAGCTAGCTTATTAGCCAAACCTGTTTTAGCTATTTACTATAAAGGAACTACTTACACAGATCCTATTGATTCAAAATCATACAGAAAGTTTCTTCCTTATGGTTACGAAAACCAAAGAGAAAACGTATTAGCTCCCGGTACTTTGTCTTTAGAAAGGCATAGATTATTATGGTTATATCTTAATCGTCATTCAGATTTTTTTAAAAGTTCTAAAAAAGTTTTACACGTGGCACCAGAACAGTGTTTTCATAAACTTTTTAAAAAACAACAAAATTTAGATTATACCACAACTGATTTATTCTCGCCTTTGGCAGATGTTAAAGCAGATATTTGTGATTTGCCTTTTAAAGACAATAGTTACGATATTATATTTTGTAATCACGTATTAGAACATATTGTAGATGACACCAAAGCAATGTCTGAATTATACCGAGTGTTAAAACCTGGTGGATGGGGAATTTTTCAAATTCCACAAAATGTAAACAAAAAGAATACCTACGAAGATTTTAGTATTACTAGTCCAGAAGAACGTAGAAAACACTTTGGACAGTATGATCATGTAAGAGTTTACGGTTTAGATTATTTTGACAGATTATCAAAAATTGGTTTTGAGGTAAAACAATTTAAAGTTGTTGATCATTTCTCTGAAGCAGAAATTCAGAAATACGCTTTAATGAAGAACGAAATTTTACCTATTTGCTTTAAACCATCATAATTATTCTACAAATTGTAGGTTAGAACTTGCAAACGTTTTTAGTTCATCGTTTTCTATATATATAAAGTAAACTTTCATTTCTTTATGTGTTAAAGCTAAAGCTTTTGCTTTCTCAAACCCCATAGCCATAAAAGCTGTAGCATAAGCATCTACCTCTCCACAAGAAACAGGAGCAATAACAGAAACACTTAACAAATCTGTTTGGGCAGGAACACCTGTTTTAGGGTTAAAAGTATGAGCAATTTTTTTACCTGTAATGCTATCTAACCTAAACTTTCTGTAATTACCAGAAGTTGCAATCGCTTCATTATTTAACATGGTTATCTTTTGTAAACTTCTAGTTCCATCAAAATTTGGCTCTTCAATACCAACAGACCATAATTTATTATTCTTATTTACTCCTCTAGCCCTAATCTCTCCACCAATTTCAATCAAATAATTTTTAACGTTTTTACTTTCTAAAAACTCCCCTACCAAATCTACCCCATAACCCTTTGCGGTAGCGTTAAAATCAAAAGTGATATTAGAATTTTGCTTTACAATAGTATCTTCTTTTAGCATCACTTTATCAAAACCTACATATTGCATTAGGCTATCTATTTCGTGAGTAGAAGGATGTTTATTAGATTTATGAGGGCCAAATCCCCAAGCATTTACCATTTTCCCAACCGTAGGATCAAAATAACCATCAGTCTCTTTAAATATTTTTTTTGATAATTTAAAAACATTTACAAAATCACCATCCACCTTAAGAACTGATAATCCGCTATTTAAGCTACTTATTAATGATTCACCATGATAAGTAGATAAAGAATTATTCATTTTTTGGAATAATTCTTCAATATCGGCACTATAATTGTTACTATTAGTGTCGAAGTATTGAATGTGAAAAGTAGTGCCGAACACGCTACCTTTTAATTTTTGATATTTTACCTTCTTTTCGGTACAAGCAACTGTTAAAAAAACAATAAATGCAAAAAATAATGTTTTTAATAAGTTATTAACAATTGTTTGCTTCATAAGAGTAGGTTTTTATTAGAAAGTTTTTATATTTGTTCAAAAATAATACATTTTATAGACCATGAAAAAAGTTTTGATATTAATCGCATCAGTTTCGTTATTAGCTACTTCTTGTGTATCTAAGAAAAAGTATACTGATTTACAAGCAGAATTAGGAGACAAATTAGCAACTACAGAAAAAGCTTTAGCAGATTCTAAAGTAGACTTAGGTGCAGCTGAAAACAAAGTAGCTTCTTTAGAAGACAGAATTAAGTTTTTAGAGAAAGGAAATGAAAAATACTTAGAAAACGTTGACAATTTAATTGCAATGTCTAAGTCTGCAACAGAAAACATGAGATCTACTTTATCTCAATTACAACAAAAGGATGAGTACATTAAGTACATCCAAGAAGCTAACTCTAAGAAAGATTCTATCAACTTAGCTGTAGCTTTCAACTTAAAGAAAATTTTACCTAACGGTTTAAACGACGAAGACATTTCTGTTAACATCGAAGGAACTAAAGTATTTATCTCTATTGCAGATAAATTATTATTCAACTCTGGATCTTACAGAATTTCTAAGAGAGCTGAATCTATCTTAAAGAAAGTTGGAGCAGTAGTTAACGAATACCCTAACATGGATGTTATGGTTGAAGGTCACACTGATAACCAAACAGTAAAAGAAGGTGCTGCTGTTAAAGATAACTGGGATTTATCTGTACAACGTTCTGCTGCTGTAGTTCGTGAGTTACAATCTAAGTACGACGTTTTACCTGCTAGATTAATTGCTGCTGGTAGAGCTGAATATGCTCCAGTTGTAGAAAACAGTTCTGCTGAAAACAGATCTAAAAACAGAAGAACAAAAATTATCATCATGCCTAAATTAGATGAGTTCTTTGAATTATTAGATACTCCTGCTGCAAACTAATTTGTAGATAAGATTTACATAAAACAATATTTAAAACCCTGCTAATAGCAGGGTTTTTTTGTACCTAAAAGTTTTATATATGAATAAGCCACCATCAAACAAAGAGATCAAAACCATTGCTTCTCACTTAAGAAAACCTGTGAGAGTTAAAGGTGTTGAAGTTGCTAATATGATGAATGAAGGTAACTTACCTATGAACTTACACACCTTGGCTGTTCTAAATGCAGAACCAAAAGATCATATCTTAGAAATAGGAATGGCAAATGGATATTTTGTTAAGCATCTTTTAAACGGAACACGCGATATAAAATATATTGGTTTAGACTACTCGGAAACAATGATTGTCGAAGCAAGAAAATTAAATTCTAAATATATTGAACAAGGTACTGCTGACTTTATCCAAGGAGACATTCATCAACTACCTTTTAAAGATAAAGTTTTTGATAAACTTTTTACGATCAATACTTTTTACTTTTGGGAAGACATCCGTGAGGTATTGAACGAAATAAAACGAGTGTTAAAACCAAATGGAGTCTTTATATTGTCTATTAGACCTAAACATAACATGGAGACAATTCCAGTGACTAAATTCAACTTTAAATTACTAGAAACCATAAATATTATAGAAATACTAAAAACTGCTGGTTTTGATCAAATTGAAAAAACAGAAATCATAGAACCAGAACAAGAGAGATGGGGTAAATCTTTTACTAGAGAAACCGTGATTTTAAAATGTAAAATAGAACAAATAAAAAAACGTCTTGTTTTCACAAGACGTTTTTTTATTTCTAGAACTTGATACTAACGCCAATATAAGGCCTTACTTGATGTATTGCTTTAAAAGAACCATTCTCTTTTTCTGCAAAGGTCCATTGATAATCAACTCCTGTTTCCATAAACTTATTAAGTCTATAAGTCACCAATAAATTTGCTAATGAACGTTGATCTAATTTAAAAGCATCACCCAAATCGTTTAACTGTGCTTTTAAATATTTACCTCTTGCTCTAAATTTTCCTATTTCTTTAGTCTGTAAATTAATTCCTACAATTGCTCCTCTATTACTGTCTTCTAAATTATCTGGCAATAATAACTCTCCTTCTATTTTTACTACACTAAGAATTTCACTTCCTAATTTACCGTAGATACCTTGAGATTTTTCGGCACCTATAAGCTCCATCAACCTAACATCTTTATTAATTTCATAAGCAAAATTAAAAAACTGTGGAATGTAATTATCACCATACCATTGTCTTTCTATTCTAGCATTTACGTGAAATATATTAGCCACAAATTTAAAATGAGCCTCTAATCCTGTAGCAAAACCACTACCCGAACCATAACTAGCATTTATATCATAGTCTCCAGGATTGTCTGAAATATCTTTGGCCAATGCATCATTTTCGTTCAACTTTGTGTATTGCATATCCCAAGTTAGTTGAAGTAAGGCATTTTTTAACAAAATAGCACCAACATCAAATCCAAAAGCACTGTTTCCATCTCTTGTAAATCTTGTTGATGGAATAGTTCCTCCTGCAGAGTTTTGTTCGTAATCATCTTTATCACTAGCAAAACTCACCCCAAATTCAATAGTTTTTACCACAGGAATATTTGTTTTTCCAAACGGTCTATAATAAGGTCTTACTGCAAATAGTTTTTGAGAACCATTAAAATTTAAATCGCTATAAATAGCCTCTAAACCCAAAATTTCTTTAAAAGTTACATCAGCACTAATTCCCACCTTTCTTCGCTCAAAAGACACTGAATTGCTGTAATTCCCCAACATAGCACCATAACCTAGTTGCTCCCCTGTCATATCTCCTAGTTTTACATAAACAGGATCTTGTTTCTTTTTACCATAACTTAAATATCTTACCATACGTAAAATACCAACTCCGTTATTAAATTCCTCTGTTCTCATTTCACCATTACTAGCGTTAAACAAAAGAGGAACATCTAAACCTAGCCCAAATTTTCCAAAAGAAAACTCTGGCTGAACCCTCATTCCAATAAAGGTTTGATCCCCAATGCTTGTCACCCCTAAGTTTGCAGAAATACTATTTTCATTTTCAAAAGCACTTTCAAATCCATCTTGCGAAAATGCAACATGACTAAAAAACAATAACATCAATAAAACCCTAAATGAACTTTTCATAGTTTTAAATTTTTAAGTTAACATATGTTAAATTAAAAGAAACAAATCATATAAACAAAGGAATTAGATAATTTCGTTATTTATTAGTCCATCACATAAAGCTTATATTTGCCATTCAACTTGATATTTATGCTAGAAATTAAAAATGTTTCTTACGCTTATACAGCAAAAAAACCTGTTTTAAAAAATATTGATTTTACAGTTAGTAAAGGGGAGTACATTGCGCTTTTAGGAGAAAGTGGCTGTGGTAAAAGTACTTTGCTAGAGCTTATTTATGGTTTGATGGACATTGAAGATGGTGAAGTTTTATACCATGGAAAAAAATTATTAGGCCCTAAATACCATTTAATTCCTGGGCATCCTTTTATGAAATATTTGGCTCAAGATTTTAGTTTGATGCCTTATACTACCGCTGCTGAAAATGTTGGTGAATTTTTATCGAATATTTACAAAGACAAAAAAAATGCTAGAATTCAAGAACTACTAGAAGTGGTAGATATGGTTGATTTTGCTCACATAAAAGTAAAAAACTTAAGTGGTGGTCAAAAACAAAGAATTGCCATTGCTCGTGTTTTAGCTAAAGAACCAGAAATATTATTACTAGACGAACCTTTTAGTCACATCGATAATTTTAGAAAGAACAATTTAAGAAGAAGTCTTTTTAATTATTTAAAAAAGCAAAAAATAACCTGCGTGGTTGCTACACACGATAGTACTGACGCCCTTTCTTTTGCAGATAAATTGTATTTAATTAGAGATCAAGAAATTATTTCAAAGGGTACGCCAGAAGAAATATACTTTAATCCTAAAAATAAATACATCGCATCCTTTTTTAATGAAGTTAGCGAGATCTCAAATAAAGAAATTGGCATCAACAAAGAGGGTAATGCTATTCTTTACCCAGAACAAATTAATATTGTTGAAAAATCAGACATTAAAGCTATTGTAGATCAAAGCTATTTTAAAGGGAACCATTACTTAGTTGAAGCTTTTATAAACAAAACTCCTTTGATTATAAAAAGTGACAGATCTTATGAAAAAAACAGCGAAGTATTTATAGAAATTAATTAAACTTTATTGTTTTTAATATGGCTTCTAACTCAAAAACAAAATCTCTTTTGTTTACTGATGGAGCATAATTAAACCCTTCTATCACAAGTACTCTATTGTTCTTTTCATCAATAATAGAATAATTTAAAAAAGGTCCTGCACTAAAAGCACCAAAAACCTCCCAAGTTCCTCTGCTTTCATATGCTTTTTTTCCATCAATGGTGGTAATTTTAACGCTTGGCTTTCTAGCAGCCTCGGTAATCATGTACATTTTATCTACATCATTCCCTCTAATATACATTTTACCAATACTATCTCTATTCTTAATCATTTGCTCTAAAAACGGCTTATTTTCATCAAAAAGAGAAACTTGATATGCTATAATATTATTAGTTTGATCTCCAGAAGCAATTCCTCCTGAAATATGACTACGCATCCACATAAAAGAACCTAAAGTATCTATTACTGTTCTGTATTTATTAGGAATATCCATACTTACTCCTAATTTTTCTAGAGCGTTAATTTTTTGTGAACGCTTATTTTTTTGAAACTCTTCTTGAACAGATTTTAAATCCTCATCCTTAAAAGTATTTACAATTTCATTTGCTTTTTCATGGATCAAAGTCACCAATTCTTCTGTTGTAGGCGCTTTAACCTCTAAAATAGTTTGTGGTTGAGCATACTTGTCTGATGATGATTGAAAAACTTCTTTATCCGCTAATTGTAAAAACAGTAAGTTTCTACTATTCTTAAACATTTTGGTAAAAGCACTTCCTGGAATGGTAGAAACTCCAAATTGATATTCGGTTTGTGGTAAGCCTGCAATAGGTTGTTGAATTACCTCTCTAAGTGCTTTCCCAGCTTCACCTTTCCAAACCTCAGGTTCAACTACTACTATTACATGATTAATTCTTCCTGTGGAACCCGGCTTCATATAATCATTGTTACTTTTTTTACCCTCTTTACCTCCACAGGCAACAATTAGTAAAAACGTAAATAATGTAAAAATCTTTTTCATAATAGTGTATTTTATCAATAACCAAGTGTTTTTCTAGCTTAGAATCTATGCCTCAAAGATTGTTCCACGATGCCAGAAAAGTTTATGCTTTAATTTATTCGTTTAGGATAAATGGTTAATCTTTGCCCAATTTGTAAGTTGGTAGAAGACAGATTATTCCATTTTTTTATATCTCTAACATAAACCCCATGCCTTTCTGCAATTAAACCTAAATAATCTCCTGATTTTACTTTGTAACGAATACGTTGACTCATTTCAAAATATTTAGGCAGTGGTTTTTCTCTTTCGTTAGCTTCTGCCGTAGCATATTCATAAATCTCATCTTCTTTATCTACAAAAGCCAAAGCATCTTTTAAAGGCAAAACCAATTTATAATTCCTCCCCTTTACAAAAGGAATAATATTTAATTTATATGATGGATTTAAAAACTCTAACATTTCAATATCCGTTCCCACCATATCGTGTACTTGCTGAAAAGTTAACAACTGTTTTACTTGAATACTATCAATATCAAAACGATGAATTCTTGGAGGTTCGGTTTGTATATGGTGTTCTTTTGCGTATTCAAAAATATACATGGTTGCATAAAATGCTGGTAAATAATCCGAGGTTTCTTTTGGCAAATAAGGTCTAATATTCCAATAATTGGTTCTATTACCAGATCTTCTGATTGCTTTTGATACATTTCCTGGTCCAGAATTATAAGCTGCCAACGCTAAATCCCAATCGTTAAAACTATGATACAATTGCTCTAAATACTTACAAGCAGCTTTAGTTGCTTTTACCGGATCTTGTCTTTCATCAACATAAGAACTTACTTTTAAATCGTACATTTTCCCAGTTTGATACATAAACTGCCACAAACCAGTTGCTCCAACTCTAGATTTTGCTCTAGGTTTTAAAGCAGACTCTACAATAGCCAAGTATTTAATTTCTAAAGGAATTTCGTAATGTGCTAACTGAGCCTCAAACAACGGAAAATAATATTCCGCCCTAGCCATCATATCAGGATAATATCTCCTTCTATATTTTAAATAACTTTTAATAACTCTTTCTAACTCTACGTTATACTCAAGATGAAAAGGTGTTTTTGAATCGAGAATAGATAAACGTTTTTTTAAAGTATCAGTAGGCAAATCATCCCAAGTATCAAATTCATCAGAAGTGATTGGCTCTAAATTGGTAAAAGTTTCATCCATTAAAGATGACTTGTAAACATTGTTTATCCATAAGCTATCTATTTTGGCAATTTCCTTAGCATCAATAGTATCGCTATAATAAACAGGAGTTTCAATTTTTAAATCTTGTGATGGTATTTCTAGAATAGCATTTTCCTGAATACTGTCTTTTTTTTCTTGAGCGTATAGAGAAAATCCAACCAAAAATAATACAACACCTAACCTCATCTTTATATACTTCAAAATATTATTCATTCAATAACTTAGTTACTTCATCTAAATTTGGAGATAAAATAATTTCAATTCTTCTGTTTTTTGCTTTTCCTTCTGGTGTTTCATTAGAAGCTACTGGCATATACTCTCCATGACCTGCAGCTGTTATTTGTTTAGGAGATACATTATTGTCTTGTAAAATTCTTACAATAGCTGTTGCTCTTTTTGCAGATAAATCCCAGTTGTCTTGAATTACCCCTCCTGATCTGTATGGATCATCATCTGTATGTCCTTCAATCAACACATCAATAGTAGGATTTTGCACCAAAACCCTAGCCAACTCTACAACAGCGGTTTTACCATTTGCACCTACAGCCCATTGTCCTGAACCAAACAACAGTTTGTTTTCCATAGAAACATAAACTTTCCCATCTCGCTGCTCAACAGTTAATCCTTTACCTTCAAATCCTTTTAACGCATTACTAATAGCGCTTTTTAACTGCTGCATAGCCGCTTCTTTACTAGCTATTAAAGCTTCTAAGTCTTGAATTCGTTTAGATCTCGCATCCAAAGCCGCAGTTAGTTTGGCTAAGTTTGCTTCTTTTTCAAACAAAGCTGTTTCTTTGTTTCCTAAATCATTTAAAAGCTTTTGATTTTCTTGAGCTTTACTACTAATTGCATAAGAACTATTTGAGGCCAAAGCATCATAAGCTTCTTGCAGTTTACCATACTTTTTTAAGGTAGCATCAATTTCTTTATTTAAAATTTTTGATTGATTGGTATAGTATAATTTTAAATCCTGTAAATCTCTTAATTCTTTTTTTAAGTCAATTTCTTCTTTAATTAACTTATCGTTTTGAGCAATTAAATCGGCATTGGTATCTGCCAATTCATCATACCTATCAGATAATTCTGTAAATCTTTGTTTGGTTACACAACCTGTTAATAACGAGGCTATAAATATTGAAAATATTATTTTTTTCATGTGATGTAAATGCTTTTATGATATTTCTAAAACTATTGGACAATGATCTGAATGCTTAGCTTCTGGTAAAATATAAGCTCTTTCAATTCTATCTTTCATATCATCTGTTACCATATGATAATCTATTCTCCAACCTTTGTTATTATTTCTTGCATTGGCTCTATAACTCCACCAAGAATAATGATGTGGTTCTTTGTTAAGATGTCTAAAACTATCTATAAACCCTGTGTTGATGAACGTAGTTAACCACTCTCTTTCCACAGGTAAAAACCCAGAGGTATTTTTATTTTGTTTTGGATTGTGAATATCTATTTCTTCGTGACAAATATTATAGTCTCCACAAATAATTAAATTCGGAATTTCCTTACGAAGCTTAGTTACATAATCTAAAAACTCATCCATATAGTTGAGTTTAAAACCTAAACGAGCATCGTTAGTTCCAGAGGGTAAATACAAACTCATTACAGAAAAAGTATCGTAATCTACACGTAGATTTCTTCCTTCAAAATCCATGCTTTCTATACCCGTTCCATATTCTACATTCTTTGGTTCTTCTTTACACAAAACAGCTACACTACTGTATCCTTTTTTCTGTGCAGAAAACCAATAATTGTATTTATACCCAATATTTTCAAATGCTAAAAGATCTAATTGATCTTTATGTGCTTTGGTTTCTTGTAAACAAATAATATCTGGATTTGCAGCTTCTAACCACTCTAAAAAGCCTTTTTTAATGGCTGCCCTAATACCATTTACATTGTAGGAAATAATCTTCATATACTTTCTTTAAAAATCGGGATTGGTTTCTATTAACGATGTTTCTTCAACTTCATTTTCAGACGAACCACAATCAATTGCTATACCAAAATTATCAGGTTGTTCAAAATCTTCTTGACTAATTGACAAGGTTTCATCTGCATAACATTTTTTCATAAACAAAGCCCAAGTAGGTAAAGACATACTTGCTCCTTGCCCAAAAGTAATCCCTTTAAAGTGAGTTGCTCTTTCATCAGCACCTGTCCAAACTCCAACTGCTAAATTAGGCACCACTCCCATAAACCAACCATCAGATTGATTTTGTGTAGTTCCTGTTTTTCCTGCAATTGGATTGGTAAATTGATAAGGATATCCGGTAGCTACATTTTCAGGATATTTCCCCCATTTTCCTCTCAAACGAACTCCTGATCCTTCCATGGTTACACCTTTTAATAAATCTAACACGGCATAAGCAGCTTCTTCACTCATCACCTCTTCAGACTCTGGTACAAAACGTTGTAACACACTTCCGTTTTTATCTTCAATACGCATTACCATGGTTTGATGTACTCTAAATCCTTTGTTAGCAAACATGGCATAGGCTCCAACCATATCATACAAACTAGCATCGATAGTTCCTAAAGCAATAGAAGGATATGGTGGAATTTCTGAAGTAATTCCAGATTTCTTTGCCAATTGTACTACTGTTGATGGCCCAACCCTATCAATCATTCTTGCTGTAATTACGTTGATAGATTTTGCTAAGGCTTGCTTTAAAGTTAATTCTCCCCCATATTCATCACCTGCATTTTTTGGAGTCCAATCTTCTAACAATCCATATTTTCCTTGAGGAATGGTAAATGGTGTATTTGGATATTTTTCACAAGGAGAAATTCTAAATTGATTGATGGCAGAAGCATAAACAAAAGGCTTAAAAGTAGACCCTACTTGTCTTTTTCCTTGCTTTACATGATCGTATTTAAAATACTTGTGATTAATTCCACCTACCCAAGCTTTAATATGTCCTGTTTGTGGCTCTAAGGCTAACAATCCTGAGTGTAAAAATGTTTTGTAATATTTGATAGAATCATAAGGAGATAATATGGTGTCTTTGCTTCCTTTTTTCCAATCAAAAACTTGCATTTTTCTCTTTTCTTTAAAATTCTCAAGGATTTCTTTTTTACTCAACCCTTTTGCATTTAAAGCTCTATATCTATCTGTAGTACGAACAGCTCTCCACATAGTTTCGGCAATTTGAGAATTTTCCAAATCGTAAAAAGGTGCTGTTTTATTATGCTTTTGTTCT
Organism: Wenyingzhuangia fucanilytica; assembly: GCF_001697185.1. GTDB lineage: Bacteria > Bacteroidota > Bacteroidia > Flavobacteriales > Flavobacteriaceae > Wenyingzhuangia > Wenyingzhuangia fucanilytica. The sequence continues at coordinate 3,168,706 of NZ_CP014224.1, forward strand.
TTAAAGAAAATACGTTGTAAATTAGACATATGCTCGTGTACAGCTTCTTCTGCATAAGCTTGCATTCTAGAATCTAAAGTCACAAAAATCTTTAAACCATCAGAATACAAATTATAATAAGTTCCATCTGGTTTAGGATGATCTTTAATCCAAGTTTTTAAATAATCTCTTAAGTATTCTCTAAAATAAGTAGCATGCCCATCACTATGCCCCTCTGGAGTATAATTTATTTCTAACGGTAATGCGTTTAAAGAATCTTTTTCGGTTTTGGTAATAAACCCATTTCTTTCTAGCTGACCAAAAACGGTGGCTCTTCTTTTTAAAGCATTTTCTGGAAATCTTCTTGGATTGTATAACGATGGATTTTTTGCCATCCCCACCAAAACTGCTGATTCTTCTAAATTTAATTCTTTAGGTTCTTTGTTAAAATAAATTCTAGAAGCAGAACGAATTCCAATAGCATTGTACAAGAAATCATACTTGTTTAAGTACATAGTAATGATTTCATTTTTGGTATATTGTTTTTCTAATTTTACAGCAATAACCCATTCTTTTAACTTTTGAGCAATACGTTTTACAATGTTTCTTGTACCGTAATTTTCAGTAAAAAGTTGCTTAGCAAGTTGTTGTGTAATGGTACTTCCTCCACCATCTTGTCCAAATTTGGCAATGGCTCTAGCCAAACTAAAAAAGTCTATCCCAGAGTGCTCAAAAAAACGTTCGTCCTCGGTAGCTACCAAAGCATTTACCAACTCTTGCGGTAATTCATCGTAATTTACAGGAGTTCTGTTTTCTCTAAAATATTTTCCTAAAGTAACTCCATCTGATGATATAATTTCGGATGCAAAGTTTTTTTCTGGACTTTCTAAATCTTTAAATGTTGGCAATTTTCCAAAAGCGCCCATACTTACCAATAAAAAAATGGCAAACACACTTAGCACAGAAAATGAAAACAAGGCCCAAAATACCTTTGAATAAAAAGTATAATTCGGTTTTGTTGTTTTTTTCTTATCCATTACTATAAATATTAATCTTGTATTTTTTCTATTCTAAGGCCAACGTCGGTAACCCCTTTTAATTCTTGAATCCCGTCTATCTCCCCTCTTTTTCTCATGGCTTGATAAAACTCAAAAGTATAAGTACCCTTTCTAGGAAACTTATACTTTTCTAAATAATAAAGCTTATTATCTTTTACATCTGTCAATCCATCTCCTAACCAATTTCCAAAAGCATCGGCCATTTCGTACTCTAAAGTATCTTTTAAAACAGCACCATTTGGTAAAATCATTTTACTGATGATGTATAAATTCCTATACGGATAATCACTATCAGTACGAACGTTTAAAAACAAATTTTGTTGTGAATTGATATCATCAATATCAACTTCAAAAACCACAGGCTCTTCCAATTTCCAAACACTATTATTCATAGGTTGGTAAGTATCGTATTTCTTATTAGAATCACAAGAAATACAAAGGAAGATGAAAATGAAACAAATAATTTTATTCACTCTTTGCAGGCCCATTACTTGGTTTGTTTGGTCTTTTTTTATTGTTTCTTCGTTTTGGTTTATTCGCGTTTGGCGTTCCCTCTTTAGGCTTTGTTGATTCGTTTACCACTTTATTTGGATTTGCCACTTTTTGTGGATTCCCATCTGCTTGTGGCTTCTTTCTTTGAGGTTTTCTTTGTGGCCTAGGTTTAGCTGGCTGATTTGCATTCGCTTTAACCTCTACCTTTGCATTAGGATTTTGCTTTTCTCCTTGTGGTTTATTTGGATTGTTACGTCTACGGTTATTTGGTCTTTTTCCAGATGGTTTGCTGTTTGTTTCATCTGAGGCAACCGAAGGATTTGCAGCGTTTGATTTAGGCTGATGATTTGGTTTTCTATTTGTAGGTCTCTTTGGTTTTCCGTCCGAAGGACTTCCATTAGAAGGAGTATTTTGTTTAGCTTGATTGTTTCCTGCAGCCTTATTTCTTGAACGATTATTTTTTCTTCGCTTAGATTTTTGTTTAGGCTCGTCAAAACGAGTTAAACTATCTTGACCAACAACATTTTCAAAATCTATCTTAGTTTCTTCAATGTTTTCAGCATCAAATTCTTCTAAACCATCAACAGCATTTCCTTGTTTATTTTCTTCAATAATCTCTTGAACCTGTGCTAACGTAAGCTTAAACCATTTAGATTTATCGTCTTTATAAGTGTACCACAAAATTTCTTTAAAAATATCCATCTTTACAAAAGTAGCTAAGCCTTTTTCGGTTTTTAGCATAACACTTTGTGATGGAAATCCTTTTAAAGTATCTAAATAAGTATCTAGTTCATAGTTTAAACAACACTTTAGCTTTCCACATTGCCCAGCTAGTTTCTGAGGGTTTAAAGAAAGTTGTTGATATCTAGCTGCAGCAGTATTTACTTTTCTAAAATCTGTTAACCAAGTAGAACAACAAAGTTCTCTACCACAAGACCCTACACCTCCTAAACGTGCTGCTTCTTGACGTAGACCTACTTGTTTCATTTCTACTCTAATAGAAAATGCCGAAGCCAATTCCCTAATTAATTGACGAAAATCTACACGATCATCTGCTGTATAATAAAAAGTAGCTTTGTTCCCATCACCTTGATACTCAACATCAGAAAGTTTCATTTTAAGACCTAGTCTAATAATAATTTCTCTTCCTTTTTTCTGAGTTTCAACCTCTCTATTTCTAGCGGCCTCCCAAGTTTCAATATCTTTAACCGTAGCTTTTCTGTAAATTTTCTTTACTTCTTGGCTATCAATAGCAATTTTTTTCTTTTTCATTTGAATTTTAACCAATTCACCTGTTAAAGAAATTGTACCGATATCGTGACCTGGGTTTCCCTCTACAGCCACCACTTCGCCAATTGTTAATTGAAAATTTTTCTCGTTTTTATAAAAGTGTTTACGTCCGTTTTTAAAACGAATTTCAACAATATCAAATGGTTTTTGACCTGTTGGCAATTCCATATTAGATAGCCAATCAAAAACTGTTAATTTATCACAACTTCCGGTACCACAATTTCCATTGCTTTTGCATCCATTTGGTACGCCACCGTCTTTCGTTGAGCAACTAGTACAGCTCATATATTTATATATTAATTCACACTATGTGTAAGATTCATAATTAAAACAAAACTAACCTCAATGTTAATTTTTTTATCAATTTTTAAAGATAGAATTATTCTAACAGAAAGTAAAACTAATCGCGTACTATCAGCTTATCGTTTAAAAACTTATTTCTTAAATTTTAAAACTTCTGAACGCCCTTTTTTAAAAATCTTATTACTATTAGATTTTCCTTTGCGCAATTCTTTTTGCTCTTCATACGGCAAAGCATTGATTTCTTTACAATTATCAGAACAACATTCTTCCATTTTTTCTTTACAAGAATCACATTGAATAAAAAGTAAATGACAAGCTTCGTTAGCACAATTTACATGTGTATCACAAGGCTCTCCACATTGATGGCAGTTAGAAACTACATCTTCTGATATTCTTTCAGATTTTCTATGATCAAAAACAAAGTTTTTCCCTTTGAATTTATTTTCAATTCCTTTCGCGTTTACTTGACGAGTATATTCAATAATTCCACCCTCTAGTTGGAATACATTTTTAAACCCTTTGTATTTATAATATGCACTAGCTTTTTCACAACGAATTCCACCTGTACAGTACATTAATAAATTTTTATCTTCTTTATGATCTTTTAAGTCAGCCTCTATAATATCTAAAGAATCTCTAAAGGTATCTACATCTGGAGTAATCGCTCCTTCAAAATGACCTATCTCACTTTCGTAATGGTTACGCATATCCACACAAATAGTATTAGGATCTGCCAACAACTTATTAAACTCTTCGGCATCTAAATGCACTCCTTTATTAGTTACATCAAACAAATCATCATTTAAACCATCGGCTACAATTTTATCTCTAACCTTAACTTTTAATTTTAAAAATGATTTATTGTCTTGCTCAACAGCAATATTCAACCTTATATCTTTTAAAAACGATATGCTATCTAAATGCTCTTTAAACTCATGAAATCTATCAGCAGGCAAAGATAACTGGGCATTAATCCCTTCTTTGGCTACATAAATTCTTCCTAAAACCTCTAATTGATCCCAGGTGATGAATAAATGATCTCTAAAAACTTGTGGATTACCAATTTGATGATATTGGTAAAAAGAAATAGTTAAACGGTCTTTACCCGCTTCGTCAATTAGTTGCGCACGTTCTTCTGCGCTTAACTTATTATACAGTTGCATGCTATATGAATTTAGTTAAACATTAAAATTTGTTGCAAAGATAGGGAAACAATTTAAACATGACGAAGCAGCAATATATATTATCCCCCATAAAAAGAATTGCCTTTAGGACTATATTCCTAAAGGCAATTCTTAAACTAAAACTATGAAAAACTATTTCTAAACTAATTAGTATTATACAAACGGCATGCCACAAATAAAAAAGACCATTATAAAAATGGTCTTTTTTAAAATTATTTTTGATTCAACTAGATGGCCACTTTATATACCTCCATTTTCTCTTCTTGTTTAACTGTGACCAAATAAATTCCTTGAGGTAAATCTTGATTTACAACTTGTTTTCCTAACACATCACAAACATTAATAATACTACCAATATTTGTGGTTATTTTTTTATTTTCTACTGATAGTTTTAGTCCAGGAATTGTATTGATAGAATTAAACAATGACACCAACTCAAAATTTGTACTATTAAAAGGAAGAACAGACTCACCATCTTCCGTTTCTGTGTCCCAATTCTCCTCATTATTAATTAAATCTCTATATTCACTAATTGTTTTTCCTGTTCTAACCCCAGTATACTGACCACCATCTTTACTTGCTGTATCATTAATCACCAAATAATTTACACCTACAGTTAAACCTGTTTGCGAAAAATTTGTTCCTTGCCCTGTATTCCTATACTCAAAACCAGCAAGCCAAACTGTAACTTCATCTGAAGCAGGATTTCCTAATGTGGCAAAAATATTATCACCTTCACTAGCTGTCAAAAGAAAACCTGCATTACTTCTAGTAATAGTTCCATTTGAAGCTCCAAATGCGGGATTTGTATCATTATCAGTATCTGTAAAAGTCACTACAGTTCCTGCAGTAAGTATGGATTCTCCCACAACCCAAGTAAGAACTCCCTCAGAATCATCTATCATCCCTGTACCACTTACATTAGGCTCACTATCCGTAAAGTAAATTGTAGTACCCGCTGGGATATCTGACAATGCAACAATTGCAAAATCATCATCTCCATCTGCATTATATCCAATAAAAGCAATATCTCCTTTAGACTGTGCAAATAGAGAAGTTGTCATTAACGTAATTAATTTTAAAATGTTTTTCATAGCATTTTATTTTAAAATTAAAAAAAAGACCTCTAACCTTTGGGTTAAAAAAACTACGAAAATTCGCAGTTGATATTTTTCAGTTTTTTGCATAAAAAAAGCCTCATGATTAATAATCATGAGGCTTTTTAAAAATTATATTTTTTCTATTCTACTCTAAATACTAGAGGTAAAGAGAATAGCAAGTTTACTTTTCTTCCGTTTTGACTTGCAGGAACCATTTGAGGTAAACCTTTTAAGGTTCTTTCAAATTCTTTCTGAAGTTCTGGATTCTGAGCTCTAACTCTAACATCAGAAACCTTACCATTGATATCAATCTTAAACATTGCTGCCATTCTTTGAACTCCACTAAGTCCTAATTCTTCAGCCAAACCAATATCAAAATTTTTACTGATGTACTTATTTACTTTCTCACTAAAACAAGCTTTTTTGTCTTTGGCTTTTTCACATCCTGGGAAAATTGCAGGGTTCTGAATTGCGGCAAAAGGTACATCTTCGTATGTTACTTCTTCACCTTCATCGCTATACTCTACAGCCTCAATATCAATAACATCTTCAATTTCCACATCTGTAGTTTGAATCACTACTTCTTCTATCTCAACATCATCCTCAACTTTTTCAAATTGCTCTGGAGATGGTGGTGGCGGTGGTGGTGGTGGCGGTGGTGGCGCCGATGGTGGTTTGATTTGAGTCATAACCATTGTTTCTACATCGTCTGATTGTAGGGTTACTGATTGTAGTTCCTCTACAACTCTGTCGTAGGTCTTACTCTCAATAGCCACATAGACTATATATAGAGCCAAAACCAATCCTAGCAATGTAAAAACTTTGCTAAAATTTTCAAGATTAGATTTAGGATTCTTTTTAACTTCCATTGTTTATTCAGTTGAATTGAATTTTAGTTTGCTAAAATAACGAAATTAGAATTAGACTTGCAAATATATACGGTTAAGTAATTTTAAAAAAACATAGCCTAAAATTACTCCTATAGAATTAGCCATAACATCAAGTAAATCACCAGTTCTGCTACTCGTTACACTGCTTTGTAATAACTCAATAATTATACCATATGCTATAATTATTAAAAATAACGCTAAAAAACTAAGCTTTACTTTGCCTAATTTACAAGATAACATCCAAAAAAATGAAATTACTGCATAAGCAAAAACATGTTCAAACTTATCTGTATAAGAGTACTTGAAATTTGGAATTCCTTCCATATTTATCAAGCTTAAAACTAGGACTAATAAACTAGAACTGATAGCAAAAAACAAGCTGTTACGCTCCAATAAGTTCTTTATATGCTTCAGCATCTAATAAATCTTCAACATCCTTAATATCGCTTGGTTTTACTTTAATCATCCATCCTTTTCCGTATGGATCTTCGTTTACCACTTCTGGTTCATCTTCTAACTCTTCATTAAACTCAACTACTTCTCCAGTAATAGGCATAAATAAGTCTGATACTGTCTTTACAGCCTCTACAGAACCAAAAACCTCATTTGCTTCAACTGTCTCATCTAAAGTATCAACATCAACATAAACGATGTCTCCTAATTCACTTTGAGCAAAATCTGTAATTCCAATAACTACTACATCTCCTTCTACTTTTACCCACTCGTGGTCTTTTGTGTACTTTAATTCTTGTGGAAAGTTCATTTCTTTATTTTTTAATTTCCTAGGTTATATACTATACTTAGTCCTGTATTGATAGATTGTCTTGGGTACAATGTTGAAATTGCATAACTAGACACGTTTTGATCGTAATACAAACTTGCGGTAAAATTACGACTTAAATTATAATCTGCGGCAACTTTAATTCCTAATAAATTTTGTCCTCCTACTGGCTGACTTGCCGATGCATCTATACTTCTAATACTCGTAACATCTGTTCTATAAGAAACATCTGCTTTTATATTAATATCTCCTTTTAAAGTTCTTCTTTGCTTTAAGAACCTTGTTTTAATTGCTACGTCTTTAACTCGGTAACCAATTCCAAACACATATTCATTTCCTAAGACCTCGGACAAGGTTGTATTATTTAAGTTCAATGATAAAGTTCTACTAGTATTAACAGTTCCTCTAAATGATAGTGAATTTTTTAACTTAACATCTACTTTAATTAATGGAGAAAAAGCATCTACCAAAGTGATCCCTGAATAAATTAAGCTAGATTGAAATGGATTAGACGTATCTGAATTTAAGTTACTCGAAAAGTTATTAATGGTATATGATGAATTATACCCATGTGTTAAGGTAAAGTTGCTGAAATTATCTTTAATAAACCCTAAACGCATCAACCCTCTATAAGTTAACTGCCAATTAGGAATAGGCATTTTCTTAAAAATAGTTTTATCACTACTCACCACATCATTACCACTATAAGCTGAAAGGAATGAATGCATCAATACTTCTTGACTATTTAATGCTTGGGCTAGAGTACCATTTCCTCCACTTATTTCAGCTTGATAATTAGGATGGATTGCTCCTACTATTTTAGACCTGTTACTTAAAAAAGTATTAAACAATTCATCTGCATTGGTATTAACTGCTGTTTTAATTAATGAATAAGAAATATTAAAATTTCCATATTGATTTACTTTAGAGCTTTCAATACTACTATTTCCAGTGATATAATCTATTTGTTGTTGAGAACTACTAGAATAAGTTCTGTTTCCGGTTAACTGAATATTTAAATCGTTAATTGGCTTAATAGTTACATCGTAATTTGCACTTGTCACTAAATTTTGAGCATAATTTTTATTGTATATAACATCTGTTGTTGCTCCAGATCTACCTAACAACCATCCGTTAGTTACTGCATTTTGAAGTATGTTTGTTTGTTGTCCAAAAACATAACTTAAACTTGGAGCATAACTTCCGTTGTATTTATTCCTTCCTAAAAACCCTATTTCTGGAACATATCCATTTAAAGAACTTCCTGTATTTCTATTATAACTTAATTTTGCTGTTTTAATTGAACTTAACAAACCATAAATAAAATCTCCTACTGTAGCGCCATCTTTCTTTTTACCTCTTCCTACGGCTGGCAATCTAGATTTTTTAGATGATGATGAAAACAATTTTTTTAACCCTATTTCTGTATAAAACTTAGAGAAGTTTAAATTACTTGTAAAGTTATGAGTTTGTCCATTTTGGATTGTATTTCCTACTTTTTCTACAAATGATGGAGAAGCTGCCTGCCAATTAAAATTCCCGGAATAAGAATAATCTGCATTTATAAAACTTAAAAACGGAAGTTTGTCAATAGGAAGTTTATAACTAGCTGTTAAACTTTGAGCATAATTACTTGGCCTACCAATATTAAAAAAGTTAGAATATAAGTCTAAACTTTCTATTTCTTCTTCTGGAGTTCCATCTCTCTCAAAAGTATCATAGATATAATTATTACTTGCATTAAAAGCCACGTTAATAGCACTTGTTAATTGGTATCCAATATTATAATCCCAATCAAACATAAAGTTACGTTGCTTTAATGTAGGAATAGGAATACTACCACTTGTTGATGTAGTATTTAATAAATCTCTAGTTTTATATTCACTGTAATTTCTTTTAATTCCACTATTCACCCCAATTGATGATGGCAATAAATTAAAATTAAAATCTTTAATTATTTTTAAATTCTTATTATCAAGAAATGATGTGTTTTTAAAAGGAGTTACCTCTATTTGTTTAAACTTAAAAGCATAGTTAGCAGAAGCGTTTACCGTTTGTTTAACATCTGTTTCTATGGTATAACTTTCGTTTATCGCATCGCTATAACTATAAGAAACACTAAAGTTTTCTATATCATAAACCTGAGGCTTTCTAATAGATCCATCACTTCTATCCTTTTTTACATTAATCAAACTAATGCTTCTCCTTTTACTTTTAATATCAATACTACTACTATTTGGATTGATATCTTTAGTGTCTTTAGAAAGTACATCTTCGTACTTAGGATCAAACTTAGGGGTTCTAATTTCTTCGGAAACAGTATAGTTTACTGGAATTTTAACATTCCAATCATTAGGTAATAACTGACCAACATTTACGCTAGTGTTAACACTATAGTTTTTAATTTCTTCTTGACTTCTTTCGTTTACACTTTGATCGATACTACCAAAACCAATAGATTGATATCCTCCGTTTAAAGATATTTTTGCGAAATCAGCAATATTAGCATCGGCAGAAACTTTAGTTGCCCATCCTCCTTTATTATCAAAACCAGACATTCTTAATTCATTAAACCAAACCTCAGCAGACTTTGCAGTAACATCTTTGTTTTTAACCCCCATAAAAATGGTTCTTACATTAGATAAGTTTGGGCTACCTTTTACTCTTAAAGCTACCTGAGAATTATCTACAGTTGCAGGATAAACAGCCAATGCACTCTCACCATCTGCATCTCTTTTTAGTTTTAAACTAGTTAAATCTGTTAAAGAAATATCTAAATTATTTTCTTCTGGCCAAACAGCATAAGCTCCCAAAGCATTACTAACTCCAAAATTTGGAACATCAGTCAGCTTTAAAGGAATTTCTATTTGATAATAGTTATCATTAGTATCACTTCCCAATCTAACCACCGCAACTAAGTCATCATCATTTACAGTGTTAGCAGCCAATTCTTCGGCATGAATAAACATTTTTAAACGCTTAAACATACGCATATCAACATTTACATTTTTGTAAACTCCAATGGTATTGTTTTCCTCTAATTTATCAACCGTAACACTTAATGATTGTTCGTTTTGCTGTAATACGTTAGAAGTTCCTTGTAAATTTTGCCTAACAATGGTTGGAGGTAAAATATAGTTGATAGGAACTCTATTTTCATTTTCCTCAATATTAACTGTTCCTGTTTCTACAATGTTTTCAGTATCGGTTAAACCTCTATCTGTCAACACATCATTTTCATCAATAATTTTCTCGTAAATACGCCAATCCCCTCTTACCAACTGTAGTTGTGCAAAACGCAAGGCAACAGGAATTTCAAAATCTGTTAAAAACATACGCATAAAACGTATGGATTGAAAACTATTGATTCCGTTGATAGCTCTACCATTAGAAATAGGAACTCTGAACAAATACCATTTAAACTGCTTTTCTGTTCCGTTTTCTAAAGTTACCGTAGTTCTTCTTTCGTCAAAAATATAAGGGTTAGTGGTTTTGCTTAAATTGTTTTGAGACAAATCAATTTTATATTGCCAATAAGCATCTAAGGTATTCATGGTTTGATCTCTATCCGCATCTTCTACATCTGGATTATTAGTTGCAGAAGTTGGATAAGACTCCTGAGACAAAGCAGCGGTTGGTGAATTCCCCTCTGTGTTGTTATAATGTTTGTAACGGGTTAGAATAGATGCATTTTGACTATCCAAATCACTACCTCTAAAAAAGTGATAGTTATCCGAAGAAGGATCGCTTAAACTAGCTAGGTCTGGAAATCTATTTTTTTCCTCAGCATCGCTCATCCCGTCTAAACCAACATCTTGATTTCTTCTGGTATCATCTCCAGTATCAAAAGCGTATAACAAAGATTTTTCTGTTGGAATATTAGCCAAATTGGTTTGATCTACTCCACTAGAAAGATCTCCATTTTCTGGCAATCCATTTTCAAAAACTTTTCTGTTATCTTTTAATATATCTTCAGAAATACTTCCTAAGTTGATATATAAGGTTCCGTTCTGATTGGTAGGATTAGGGTTTGTTACAATTCCTTCGCTATTGGTAATACTATAATTTTCATAAGGATCTTGTACCCAAAACTCTATATATTGAACATTTGATCTTTGAAAGTCTGTAGTAGTTAACCCTCTTGTAATACCCGCCCAACGTTCCTCTGGATTGTTAAGTTCCTCTGGCTTATTTGGATTTGATGGAACATCATAATTATAAGGACCACGCTCATTAGGATAATAAGTAAGGTCAAAAGTTTGGATATTGGTTCTTTGTGTAATATCTAAATTTCTTTCAGGAAACAATTCTAGACTTTGCACTGGTCTTACTTCTGCCCTAGACAATTCGTTAGGATCTATATTACTTGGCTTTAATGAAGTATTACTATAAAATAATTGATCAATAGTATACCATGCTAATTTTGCACGCTTTTTACCATAATCAAGACTGTTACTATTAGCCTCTCCATCAGCGCCAACACCAAAATCCAATCCATCAAAACCAACAGGCGCACTTGCCAATGACCAATTTTGAGCCGTTCCTACATTGATTGGAATTTGCGCTCCTTCAAAATCATCAATATAAGTAGTAGCCTCTCCACCAATATCTATACTAGATGGTGTGTTTGGTCTTAGATAAGCGATATCTCCTCTTACAGAAATATTAGATGCTGCATCGGTATCAATATTGGGTAAATAATTAGCTAAATCTGTTAACACTGGTACTTCCGTACTATAGTTAAAATTTAACCCATACATAGAGTTGTTGATAGGATCTTGCCCAAATTGTACTTTATTGGTAATTGGTCTTTCACTAATATTTAAATAAGTTGCTCCCAATACAAAATTATCGCTAAACTTATGCTCTACATCAAACCCTACATATGTTTTTCTTTGCTGATTAAAAAAGGTATTATTCTCTAATGATACGTTAACCGCTTGACCAGAAGCTTCTATTGATGGATTGATAATTTTTACCCTACCCGCAAAATAATCAACGGTATAGTCTATACCTTCAACCAAAACAATTCCTCCTGCAGTAACAGTAACTGATCCTCTTGGTACATTAAAAGCACCTAAAGAAATTCCATCAGAAGCACTAGACTTGTATTGTCCTTTGATTAAAAATTTGTCTTTATTCTGAAAATCATTTTCTGCTACAGATGCTGTGGTTGTATACAGCTCCTCAAAAACATATTTATCTTGATCAACAACATTGGTTAAAGTAGCCTTTAAATCTCTACCAAAAGGTTCAATGGTTGGAAAAATAATACTTCCGTTTTTAGAGTCAACTGTTAAATTTTCTACATAATCAAAGAAACCATCTCCCTTGTAACTAGTTCCACTCGGTCTTGTTAAATTGTTATTAGCATCTAACCTATCTAAGTTGGTTACATTTAATATTGTTCTATTCTTTATAGCCTCTTCTTCTGCATTTAACAAGTTATTTGTTGCTTGTCCAGTAGCATCATCTCTATATAATAAATCCAAACGAAAACCATCTCTTTGCATGTCATAAGCTCCTAAAGAATAAATGTTCTTCATCATTAAATTCCATACAATCGCTTTGGTATCTATCAATTGTGGTCTTATCAACTTTACCACAATATTTTTATCACTTTCAATTCCGTCTGTAGACAATTCCCCTACTCTATAAGCCTGTCCGTTATAAGTATATTCATAGGCAATAGCCATAACATCCCCATCGTTTAAACGAGAATTTAACGAAACATACCCCAACTGAGGATGATATGTAAACTCATTAGGAGTTAATTTTCTAGCATTCTCTACAATAGCATATTCTGCTCCTTGTTTAAAACCAGATAGTACAGAAGGCACATTTTGAACATCTCTTAATTGATTGTTTTGAGTTCCTATATATTGATTTAAACTGTTTTCTTCGTTTCTAGGAACAAGCAAAGCACTTGGAGATTCTGTTACCTGAGTAGTATTAGTTATGTTAGATTGTGAATTATCGTATTTATCCGTTCCAGATTCTGCTAAATCTACCAAACCAACAATATTTCTAACATCTTGGGTATTGGTATTTCTATTTGTTACCCAAACCTCAACTTTTGTTATTTGAACAGCAGAATTAATTAATGGCAATTCTTTTAGAGCATCGTTATATCTATTTCTAAAATATTGAGCAATAAAAAAGTGTCTGTTATTATCGTATTGAGTAGTTCTTAATTCAAATTGAGACAAGGCCGATCCACCTTCTGCAATTACATTTTTGGTTTGAGATTGTTGTTGAGAAAAAACTCCTGTAACACTAGTAGCTCCAAATTGTAATTTTGTTTTTACCCCAAATAAACTTTGTGAACCACTAATTAAATTGTTTTTAACGTCCATGGTTACGTTACCAACCTCAATGCTTCGGATTACATCATCTTCTGTAGGTTCATAAGCCAACTTTACTTGGTTTTGAAAAGAGAAAGTAGATTGGGTATCATAATTAATATCTGCGGTTAATCTTTCTCCAACCTTAGCCGTTAAACTCGCTCTTATTTGTTGATCAAACTCTGGAGTATAACTTTTTCTATTTTCTTCGGATAATAAAGGATTCTCTACATTTTGATATAACAGACCAAAACGAAGGGTAACAGAACCTCGAGGGATTAATTTAATTTCTGAACCTCCAAAAATGGTTTGAAAAAAATCATTATTTACATAAAAAGTAGGTAATAAATCTTTTTGATCCTCTTCGGAATTGTCTCTAATTCCATCAACTGCTCTTGATTTTTCCTTAAAATAATCCTGAATATCTTTTTTTAATCTATAATCTTGATATTCTTTTTCAGTTAGATATTTTGGAGTAGTAAAGCTAGAGTTTCCTATTTTTTCTCTAACTATATAGCGTCCAATTTTAGGATCATATTCAACCTTTTTTTCAGTTGGATTTTTTAGATATAAAACACCTTCAGACAGGTTGTCAAAAGTATAAGTTGGTGTTTTATTTTCTAAATTTATAGTATCATTTTCCTTTTCTTGTCCGTAACTATTGTATGTTACCACAAGACCTAATAATAGAATTATTATTCGGGAAAAGTTTTTCAATGTAATGTTTAGTTTATAGTTTTTTCAAAGCTAGTTTTATCAATTTCTCAACATCTAAATCTGGCGTTTCTTTTAAAATAGCCGTGACTGCTTTTTCAGCTTGTCTTTTAACAAAACCTAATACTTCTAAAGCAGATAACGCTTCTTCTTTAATACTATTGTTTGCAGAAACAACAATATTTTCCATATCATATGTTTTGACTATTTTATCTTTTAATTCAATAATCACTTTTTGTGCAGTTTTGGCCCCAATTCCTTTAACTGACTGTATTAATGCTACATTTTCTGTAGCCAATGCTTTTTGTATTTCTTCGGTTGTTAATGATGACAACATGGTTCTAGCAATGCTAGGCCCAATTCCAGAAACGGATATTAGCAACTTAAAAATTTCTCGCTCTAATATAGAAATAAATCCATACAAAGTATGTGCATCTTCTCTTACAATTAATTGGGTATATAGCATTACCAATTCACTGTCTGGAATTTGAGAAAATGTGTTTAAAGATATATTTAAAAAATAACCTACGCCATTGCATTCCACAATGGCGTAGGTTGGATTTTTTTCTACAAGTTTACCTTTTAAATGGGTAATCATTCATTATTGATTTTGTGCATCAATTACCGCAACAGCAGTAATATTTACAATTTCTTCTACGCTTGCTCCTAACTGAACTACATGTGCGGGTTTGTTAAGCCCCATCAACACTGGCCCAATGGATGTTGCATCTGTCAATTCCTTAATCATTTTATAAGAAATGTTTGCTGCATCTAAACTAGGAAAAACAAAGGTATTAGTTTCTTTCCCTACTAAATCAGAAAAAGAGAACTGTTTTTCTAACATTTCATGGTTCAATGCAAAGTCTGCTTGAATAGGTCCATCAACATTTAAATCAGGTCTTGTTTCTTTTAAAATTTCTACAGCTTTTTGAACTTTAGCAACCCCTGGACTTTCTACTCCACCAAAGTTAGTATAAGAAAGCATTGCAATATGAGGCTCGATAGCAAATATTTTTGCCATACCACTAGCCAACTCTGCAATATTTGCCAAAACTTCCGAACTTGGATCTATATTTACAGTTGTATCTGTAAAAATTAATGGCCCTTTGGCAGTAATCATAATGTTTGCCGCTGCAATTCTTGAAGCTGCTGGTCTTTTTCCAATCGTTTCAAAAATTGGCTTTACTGTAGATGGATAATTTCTAGAATATCCAGATACCATTGCGTCTGCTTCTCCTACATTTACCATCATGGCTGCAAAATAATTACGAGTAATCATATGCTTTTGAGCATCTAATAAACGAATACCTTTACGTCTTCGTTTTTCCCAATACTTTTCTGCATAAGCATTTACCTTATCTTTATTTTCTTCGCTCTTAGGATCGATTATTTCAACCTCAGTATCAAAACCTATCTCTTGTTTTAAAGCAGTAATCAACTCTACATTTCCTAATAAAATAGGTCTTGCAATTCCTTCATCAGATACAATTTGAGCTGCTTTTAACACATTTAAATGTTCTGCCTCTGGGAACACTACACGTTTAGGATCTTTTTGAGAACGACTAACCAACATACGCTCAAACTTACTTCCAGACCCTGAACGCTCCATTAACTCATGTACATAAGCATCCCAATCTTTAATCGGTTTTTTAGCCACACCACTATCCATAGCTGCTTTAGCAATTGCCGGTGGCAATTCATAAATTAACCTTGGATCAAATGGTTTAGGAATAATATATTCTCTTCCGTATTGTAAATTCTTTTCTCCGTAAACAATATTTACTTGCTCAGGTACATTTTTCTTAGCCAAATCTGCCAAAGCATGTACTGCTGCCATTTTCATTTCCTCATTAATAGAAGTAGCTCTAACATCTAAAGCTCCTCTAAAAATAAATGGAAAACCTAGTACATTATTCACCTGGTTAGGGAAATCAGATCGACCTGTACCCATAATTACATCATCACGAGTTGCTAGTGCTAAATCGTAATCAATTTCTGGAGTAGGATTTGCCATGGCTAACACAATAGGGTTTGGTGCCATGCTTTTTAACATTTCTGGAGTTAAAGCTCCTGCCACAGATAAACCGATAAATACATCTGCCCCATTTACTGCATCTTCTAAAGTTGTAAACTCAGTTTCTACAGCAAACTCTTGCTTTTGCTCATTTAAATCATCACGCTTGGTACTAATTACTCCTTTACTATCACACATTAAGATATTCTCTGGAGAAACTCCTAAAGCTTTGTATAATTTAGTACAAGAAATAGCTGCAGCTCCTGCACCATTTACTACTATTCTTACTTTAGCAATATCTTTTTCTGTTATTTCAACAGCATTTTTTAATGCAGCCGCAGAAATAATAGCAGTACCATGTTGGTCATCATGCATTACAGGAATATCCAACTCTTCTTTTAACCTTCTTTCTATTTCAAAAGCTTCTGGTGCTTTAATATCTTCTAAGTTAATTCCTCCAAAAGTTGGAGCAATTGCTTTTACTGTTTCAATAAATTTATCAACATCTTCGGTATCTACCTCAATATCAAAAACATCAATATCTGCAAAGATTTTAAACAATAATCCTTTTCCTTCCATTACAGGCTTTCCTGCTAATGCACCAATATTCCCTAATCCTAAAACCGCAGTACCGTTTGAAATTACGGCAACTAAATTTCCTTTAGAAGTATATTTGTATGCATCCTCTGGATTTTTTTCAATTGCTAAACACGGAGTTGCTACTCCTGGAGAGTAAGCCAATGCCAAATCTCTTTGTGTTGCGTATTTTTTTGTAGGTACTACTTTAATTTTACCTGGTTGGGGTTTCTCATGGTAATCTAAAGCTTCTTGTTCTTTTTTAGTATAACTCATATTCAATAATTAGTTGAGACAAATATACTATTTGTTTTCAGAAGCCCCTCTTATTGTAAAATTTTTGACTTTAATCTAAATTGATTAGCACTCCCGATGAATTTTATACAGAATATGAATCATTTTTGATAAATCGCTGAAAATTTTCTAATGGAAAAAGTTGTTTTCTCCTTAAACTTTACTTTTGATCAATAGTTACCAATTGTTTGAAAGAGGAAAAGAAAAACAACATTAAATAAGACTGATACACAACCCAAAAAAAGACATTTTTTAAATTAATCTGAAAAGTTTGATATTCTTCTTTGGCAAAAATATTCCCGCTATTGCTTTTCCAAATCGAAAAACCCATATATAATAGAGATAGCATTCCTACACCTCCGAAAAGAATAACAGAAATTTTTTGTGCCATTTTTAACTTGGTTTTAAAAGCATTTGAAAAATACTGAACACTTAAATAATAAAATCCAAACAACGGAAAAAACCAAACAGCACTTGGCATTAAACAAATAGTTTCCAACACCTTAAATTCTGATAAAAACAAAACTGTAAACAAGGCCAATAAAACTGCTATGATATTATTTTTTTTCATCTGATAGAATAACTTTAACAGTTTGCATTATTTTTTGTGTAGCTCCTAAATTTTGCGTGACATATTCTTTAGTGATTCTAGATTTTTCTAATCTAACTTCAGGGTTTTGATACATCATTTTTAAAAACTCAGATAAATCATTTCCATTATTTACGCTTAGGCAACCTTTTAAAGAAACCAAATCTTTAACTTCTTTAAACTTTTTAAAATTAGGCCCTATCACAATTGGCAATCCATAAGTAGCTGCCTCTAAAGTATTGTGTACCCCACTTTTGGTATAACCCCCTCCAATATAAGCAACCTCGGCATAGGCATAAATTTTAGACAAAATCCCAATAGTATCAATAATCATTACTTGATAATCACCCAAGTCTTCTCCTTCCTTTTCTGTAAATAGAATTGTTTTTTTATCTAAGCTCTTCTTTAATCTATCAATCCCTTCTTGTTTAATGTTATGCGGAGCAATAATAAATTTTTCATCATCCGTAGCAACAGTGTTAATATAAGCAACTAATTGTTCCTCATCTTCTAGCCAAGTACTCCCAGCAACCAACACATAAGCATCCTTTTTAAAATTACCAACAAAAGATAATTTTTCGTTTGCTTCTACTAATTTTTGAACCCTATCAAAACGTGTATCACCAGCAATTTTTACCTCATCAATTCCAATCGTCTTTAATAGTTTTTTAGACATTTTATCTTGAACAAAAAAAGAACTAAATCCCTTTAAAGATTTACGCATCCAAGCTCCATAAAACTTAAAAAATATTTGGTTCTCTCTAAAAATTCCAGAAATCAATAATGTTGGAATATTATTCTTTTTTAATTCAATTAAATAATTTGGCCAAATTTCATATTTAATAAAAATAGCCATTGATGGATTTATGGTTTGCACAAATTGTTTGGCATTAGCAATCGTATCTAATGGCAAATAACAAACTGCATCTGCCAATTCATAATTTTTTCTAACCTCATACCCAGAAGGAGAAAAAAAACTCACTACAATTTGATGATTAGGAAATTCTTTTTTTATCTCCTCTATCACTGGTCTACCCTGCTCAAACTCCCCCAAGGAAGCAGCATGAATCCACACTGTTTTTTTTGATGGATTGATTTTATTTTTTAAATCCTGAAATACCTTTTGTCTACCTACGACAAATAAGTTGATTTTAGCACTAAAATGAGCTATTAAATTAAGAACAGCAACCGCTAAATGAACAAGTATATTATATAAAAATCGCATAAGGCAAAGCTAAAAAAATACAAGCGTGATTGTCTCTGTTCTGTTTTATTTTTTTAATTTGGAATAAGGTTTGATTTACCTTTAAAATAAATCACTACTGAATATGAAAAATTTTATATACCTACTTATATTTTTAGTTAACGTATTAACCAAGGCCAATGCCCAAACAAACAACACCTATAAACACGGTGAATGGATTCAGTTTAGGGTACATTACGGAATTATTAATGCTGGTTATGCAACTATGGAGATGGAAGAAAAAACCATCAACAATCAAAAACTAGAGCACGTTATTGGAAAAGGATGGAGTACAGGAATGCTAAGCTGGGTGTTTCCTGTTGAAGACAGATATGAATCTTTTATAAATCCAAAAACAGGTTTCCCTGTAAGAGCTATTAGAAAAGTTAAAGAAGGAAAACACACCAAAAATGTAGAGTTGTTTTTTGAAAAAGATAGCGTATTAACTGTTGACCACAAAAGAAACGAAAAAGAAAAAGCAGCTGCAAAAAATGTTCAAGATATGATTGCTGCATTTTATTATTTAAGAAATAATGTTTCTGATTCGCTAAAAATTGCAGAATCTGTTGAAATTGATATGTTTTTTGATGGAAAAAAATTCCCTTTTAAACTTGTAAAATTAGGAGAGGAAACCATTAAAACTAAATTTGGAAAAATAAAATGTATTAAGTTTAGACCCTTAGTACAATCGGGTAGAGTTTTTAAAGCAAAAGAAAGCTTAACACTTTGGATTACTGCTGATAAGAACAAAATACCTGTTAGAATTCAGGCCGACTTAGCTGTAGGTGCTTTAAAAGCGGATATTGACGAATACAAAGGTCTTTCTCATCCCCTTAATATTATTATAGATTGATAAAAAATTGTACTTTTGCTCGGTGAAAATAAACCCTAGGATATTGAAAAAAATCACCACACTTGTCATATCACTCTTAACCTTAATTTCTTGCAGCGATAACAACTCTAAATCCAAAGAAAAAAAAGAAACAACCCCTATAAAAGAGGTGATTAAAGTTTCTAAAAAACTATTTGGTTATGATTTAGACACCTTTAAAGTTGTAGAGAATAAAATTAAAAAAGGGGAAACGTTTGGAACTATTCTAGACCAACATCATGTTTGGACTCCTAAGATTTATGAAATAGCCAATACGGTAAAACCAGAATTTGATGTTCGTAGATTAAGAGCCGGAAAAAACTACACCATTCTAGCAGCTAAAGATTCTACTGAACAAGCCCAAATTTTTATCTATCAACACGACTTAATTAATTATTCTATTGTTGATTTTAGAGATTCTATTTACATCAAAAATGTTAAAAAGAAAGTAACGGTTAAAATTGAAGAAGCAGCCGGAATTATTACCAGTTCTTTATCACAATCTTTAGACGAAAAACACGTTAGTCCTGTTGTTGCTAACGACCTTTCGGATATTTACGCATGGACTATTGACTTTTTTAGACTACAAAAAAACGATAGATTTAAAGTTTTATACGAACAAAAATACATTAACGACACCATTCCTGCTGGAATTGGAAAAATTAAAGCGGCTTATTTTGAACATGTTGGTAAACCTTTTTACGCCTTTAATTACGTTCCTGATTCTATTACTGGAATTCAAGAATATTTTGATGAAAAAACCAATAATTTAAGACGTGCATTTTTAAAAGCCCCTCTAAAATTTAGTAGAATTTCATCTAGATACAATCTAAAAAGATATATTGCTTTTTACGGTAGGGTAAAACCTCACTTAGGTACTGACTTTGCCGCACCTGTAGGAACTCCAATCTTAAGTACTGCGAATGGTCAAGTAATAGAATCTAAATACAGAGGAGGAAACGGAAATTATGTTAAAATTAGACACAACGCTACCTATACTACTCAGTACCTACATATGAAAAAACGTAATGTAAAAGTTGGGCAATATGTAAAACAAGGTGATGTTATTGGAACAGTAGGTATGACAGGAAATACTTCTGGACCTCATGTATGTTATCGTTTTTGGAAAAATGGAAGACAGGTTGATCCTTTAAAAGAGCAACTTCCGGCAGCCAAACCTATGAAAAAAGAAATTCAACAAAAATACCTAAGCTTCATCGCTCCTATTAAAAAAGAGTTAGATGCAATTCCCTACTAAAAAACTAAAATCAACAGAATCATGTTAAAGAACATCAATCCAACCGAAACCAATGCTTGGAAAAAGTTAACAGAACATTTTCAAGAAGCTAAAAACTTAGAATTACAACAGTTATTTGCTGCTGATAAAAATCGTAGTTCAGACTACCAAGTTTCATTAGGAGATTTAACTCTAAATTATGCTAAAAACAGAATCAATAAAGAAACTTTAAATTTATTGGTTGATTTAGCTAAAGAAGCTGAATTAAAAGATGCTATCCAACAATACTTTAACGGAGAAATCATCAACGCTACAGAAGGAAGAGCTGTACTGCACACTGCTTTAAGAAACAATAGTGGTAACGCTGTATATTCTGAAGGAGTAGATGTAATGCCAGAAGTTAATGCTGCCAAAGAAAACATCAAAGCATTTACAGAAAAAGTAATTTTTGGAAACTGGAAAGGTTACACAGGTAAAGAAATTACAGATATTGTAAATATCGGTATTGGTGGTTCTGACCTAGGTCCTAACATGGTGGTAGATGGTTTACAATACTATAAAAATCATTTAAACACTCATTTTGTTTCTAATATTGATGGAGATCATGTTTCTGAAGTAATCAAAAAATTAAACCCAGAAACTACCCTATTTGTAATAGTTTCTAAAACTTTTACTACCCAAGAAACTATTGGAAATGCCATCACTATTAAAGAATGGTTTTTACAAACTGCAAGTGAAGCTGATGTAGCAAAACACTTTGTTGCAGTTTCAACCAACTTAGAAGCTGTTTCTAATTTTGGAATAGCCCCAGAAAATGTTTTCCCAATGTGGAACTGGGTTGGAGGACGTTTCTCTTTATGGTCTGCTGTTGGTTTATCTATTGCATTAGCTGTAGGATATGACAATTATGCTGATTTATTAAACGGTGCTTACGAAATGGACAACCATTTTAAAACAGCAGAATTTGATGAAAACATACCTGTAATTTTAGCTTTACTAAGCATTTGGTACAATAATTTTTATGATGCTGAAAGTGAAGCAGTATTACCATATACGCAATATCTTAATACCTTACCAGCGTATTTACAACAAGCTTTTATGGAAAGTAATGGTAAGTCTGTAGATAGAGATGGAAATCCTGTAAACTATCAAACAGGGACTATTATTTGGGGTGCTGCAGGAACAAACATGCAACATGCCTTTATGCAATTGGTACATCAAGGAACTAAATTAATCCCTTGTGATTTTATTGGATTTAACGAATCTCTATACGGTAAAACAGATCATCATAAAAAATTAATGGCAAACTTCTATGGGCAGCAAGATGCTTTGTGCTTTGGTAAAACAAAAGAGCAAGTATTAGAAACTGTTGCTGAAGACGCTATTGAACTACCTTTTAAAATATTTACAGGGAACAGACCTAGCAACTGTATAACTGCAGATAAATTAAGCCCAAACAGCTTAGGAAAAATTATTGCTATGTACGAACATAAGATTTTTGTACAAGGAATTATTTGGAACATTTTTAGTTTTGACCAATTTGGAGTAGAACTTGGAAAAGAAATGGCAAATAAGCTTTTAAAATAAAAAAGAATATTGTATTTTATAAAAGCCTAACAATCAGTTGTTAGGCTTTTTTTTTGGAAAAAACTTTGATATTGGAGTAGCTGAGGATTTAGACTTATACGGGATGCAAAGAATAAATTGTCAATTCATTATTAATTCTAATGGAGATATTAGCCCAGATATTCAAACCTCAAGAACACATCCGGAGTTGGCAGAAGAAATTAAAGAAGTGTTTAAAAAACTCCCTAAAATGATTCCTGCTAAGCAAAACGGAAAACCTGTTAATTTAATTTACATACTACCTGTTAGGTTTTATGTTGAGTAAAAACAAAAAGCCCTGTTCAGAATTTGAACAGGGCTTTTTAAATTTTATATGTTGTAAAGCTTACTTTAACTTGCTTAAATCAACTTTAGAAATACGTAAAGTATTAACATCTCCTTTTTCCATAATTGGAGTAGAGTTAATGTTAATTACAATATCTCCTTCTTGTAAATATCCGCTCTCTAAAGCAATATTATTTACATCTCTAATTACATCAGTAGAGAAATGTGTTTTTGGCTCATAATATCTACCTTTTACTCCCCACATAATGTTCATCATTCCTAAAGTTCTTCTATCAGAACAGAATGCTAAAATTTGTGATTTAGGTCTTAAAGCAGAAATTTGCTGTGCAGTGTAACCAGTATCTGTAATGGTAGAAATTACCTTAGCATTTACATCTTCAGCAACCAAAGCAGCTTGATGACAAATAGCATTAGAAATAGCTTTATCAGCATCTGGATCTAATTTTGGAGCTTGTCTTGGCACTTCAATTAAACTAGAGTTCTCAACATCTAAAATAATTTGTCTCATTACTTGAATTACTTCATTTGGAAATGCACCAACAGAAGTTTCTCCAGATAACATTACTGCATCAGCACCATCCATAATAGAGTTTGCAACGTCATTTACCTCCGCACGAGTTGGTACAGAGTTCTCAATCATTGTCTCCATCATTTGAGTAGCAATTACTACAGGAATTTTAGCTTCTTTACATTTTCTTACCAACATTTTTTGAGCTAAAGGCACTTCAGACATAGGAATTTCAACACCTAAATCTCCACGAGCAACCATAATAGCATCAGTGTTTGCAATAATTGCATCAATATTTTCTAAAGCTTCTGGTTTTTCAATTTTAGAAATTACTCTAGTTCTGTAAACAGAAGTATCAGAGTTTTCTTTAATTAATTTATGAATATCATCTAAATCTGCAGGGTTACGTACAAAAGATAAAGTCATCCAATCTACCTCTAAACCTAAAGCAAACTTTGCATCTTTAATATCTTTTTCTGTTAAAGCAGGTAAAGAAACATTAGTATTAGGTAAGTTAACTCCTTTTTTAGACTTTAAAGGACCACCTCTTAAAACTTTAGTAGTCACTAAATCTTCATTGTTAGTAGCCGTTACTTCAAATAATAATTTTCCGTCATCAACTAAAATTTTCTCTCCAACTTTAACATCCTTAGGAAACTGCTTGTAGGTCATAAAAGCTTTTTCCTGCGTTCCTTCACACTTTTCAGTTGTAAATTTGAAAACATCACCTGGAGCCAACTCAACACCTTCAGCCATGACTCCTACACGTAATTTTGGACCTTGTAAGTCAGCCAAAATCGCAACATTAAAATCTAATTCATTGTTCAATTCTCTAATAATTCTAACATTGTTAGAAACATCATCGTAATCTGCATGTGAGAAGTTAATTCTGAATACGTTTACTCCAGAGATCATTAACTCTTTAAGTTTAGCTTTATTACCTGTTAAAGCAGGACCCAATGTAGCAACGATTTTTGTCTTTTTAGTTTGTGACATATTTAAAAAATTAAGTATTCTTTATGATTTAATTTAACTGTATCCACTGCATAAGCAGTTACAATACCCTCTATTTTATTTATCTGTTGTGTCAGATTTTTTAGTTTTGACGCTGAAAAATCACCTTGAATTTTTACTATAAAATCTGCTTCTTTTACTTCTGGTTGTAAATATACATAAGAACTAGTAAACGTATCTTCTGTTTGAAACAACCCCACTGATTTACCTTCAATATTCTTAACCTTGTATTTATTTTTAACTAAATACCAATCAATTAAGTTTTTTGAATCTTCAAATTCAAATGATGAAAAAAAGGCTTTTTTTCCTTCTATAACATAATCTAAATCTGGTACAATTCTCTTGAATTTAAAACCTAAATCATTATTTAACAAATAAGCTAACTTATAATCTTGCAATACTGTATGCACTGCAATTATTTGATAATCTTGCTCATCTAGCTCACAAAAAGTTAAATAATTAGCCGCCATAAAAACTACGTATTTATACGTAAAAATTCAAGAACGAAGTTAATAATAGTTATTAATATGAAATTAATTATTATAAGAATAAAACGCAAACGTTATAGTAATGTTTCTATTTCTGATTGAAACACATAATAAGCTCTTTTAGCAGCCATTTCTTCTGCTCTCTTTTTAGAAGTCGCTCTCCCTTTTGAAACTGCCTTTTTATCTACAAACAACTTAACACTAAAATGTTTTACATTTTGATTCCCTGTATCTTCGTAAACCTCGAACTTTATGTTTCTTTTACATTTTTGAGACCACTCTATTAACAAGCCTTTATAACTAGTAATTTTCCCTTCGAGTTTCTCTATATCAACATAAATTGCAATTACTTTTTTATTGATAAACTTTAAACAGTAATTAAAACCTCTATCTAAGTAAATAGCACCTACTAATGCTTCAAATAAATTACCGTGTATATTTGCCCCTATCTTAGATTTAGAAGTTTTTGTTTTTAAGTACCTTAACAAATCTAAATCTCTTCCTAGTTCGTTTAAATGATCTCTACTTACAATTTTAGAACGCATTTGAGTTAAATAACCCTCGTTAGCATCTGGAACCTCGTCATAAAGATACGAAGCAACTATTGACCCCAACATTGCATCTCCTAAATACTCTAATCTTTCAAAATTTAAGGGATGCCCTTTTTTATCCTTTAGCTGTAAAGATGTATGGGTAAAAGCCTGTTCGTATATTGATAGATTTTTAGGAGCAAAACCTATCATTTTTTTTATTTGAGCATAAAAAATCTCGTTCGAGGACGAACGAGATTTTTTTATATTTTTAAAGAACTTCAAAAGTCTTAAGCTTCTAATTTTTTAAACAATACACAAGCATTGTGTCCACCAAATCCAAAAGTGTTACTCATTGCTACCTTAATATCTCTCTTTTGAGCTTTATTAATGGTTAAGTTTAACTTTGGATCTATACTCTCGTCTAAAACGGAATGGTTAATAGTAGGTGGTACCATACCATGTTCCATTGCTAATACAGAAGCGATTGCTTCAATAGCTCCAGCAGCACCTAATAAATGCCCTGTCATAGATTTAGTTGAGTTAATATTTAAGTTATATGCATGCTCTCCAAATACTTTTTGAACTGCTTTTAACTCTGCAACATCACCTAATGGAGTTGATGTTCCGTGCATGTTGATTGCATCTACATCTTCAGGTGTTAAACCTGCATTTTGTAAACAATTCAACATTACTTTAGTTGCTCCTAATCCTTCTGGATGTGGTGCAGTTAAGTGATAAGCATCGGCAGATAAACCACCTCCTGCTACTTCACAATAAATTTTAGCTCCTCTGGCAACAGCGTGCTCATACTCTTCTAGTATAAGTGCTCCACCACCTTCTCCCATTACAAAACCATCACGGTCTTTGTCAAATGGACGAGATGCTGATTCTGGATTTTCATTGTTTTGAGACAATGCATGTAAGGCATTAAAACCTCCCATTGCAGCTCCAGTTACTGACGCTTCAGAACCTCCTGTTACAATTACATCAGCATGACCTAAACGAATGTAGTTTAAGGCATCTATAATTGCATTTGCAGAAGATGCACATGCAGATACTGTTGTAAAGTTTGGACCTCTAAAACCATATTTGATAGAAATATGACCCGGAGCAATATCAGCAATCATTTTTGGAATAAAGAAAGGGTTGAATTTTGGTGTTCCATCACCATGAGCATACTCAACAACTTGTTGTTCAAAAGTATCAATTCCTCCAATTCCACATCCCCAAATAACTCCTACTCTATCTGGATCAACATTTTTAACGTCTAATTTTGAGTTGATAATTGCCTCGTCAGCAACTACCATGGCAAATTGTGTAAATTTGTCCATTTTACGAGCTTCCTTTCTGTGAATAAACTCATTCACATCAAAGTTTTTTACCTCGCATGCAAAACGAGTTTTGAACTTGGCAGCATCAAAGTGTGTTATAGGAGCAGCACCGCTTTTCCCATTCACTAAACCATCCCAATACTCTTCTATATTGTTTCCGATTGGTGTCAATGCACCAAGTCCAGTAACTACAACTCGTTTCA
Organism: Wenyingzhuangia fucanilytica; assembly: GCF_001697185.1. Lineage (GTDB taxonomy): Bacteria > Bacteroidota > Bacteroidia > Flavobacteriales > Flavobacteriaceae > Wenyingzhuangia > Wenyingzhuangia fucanilytica. Next base: position 3,195,653 of record NZ_CP014224.1, read on the forward strand.
ATTTCATAAATAGATAATTTTCTAATTACTTTGCTGCTTCAATAAAGCTTACTGCTTGACCTACTGTTCCAATGTTCTCAGCTTGATCGTCTGGAATTTGAATATCAAATTCTTTTTCGAATTCCATGATTAATTCCACAGTGTCTAAAGAATCTGCTCCTAAATCGTTTGTGAAGCTTGCCTCAGCAGTTACTTCGTTTTCGTCAACTCCTAACTTATCAACGATAATTGCTTTTACTCTTGATGCAATGTCTGACATAATATTATTATTTAATTAAGTTTAAAACCGGGACAAAAATAAAAAACTTTTGTTTCTGCGAACAATGTTTGTTGAAAATATATTCACTAAGATATAAAAAAATATCACATCTTTGTCACAAGTTTTTAAACACGAATTACACATCGTGAAATTATAAAATCGCTCTAAAGTCAATAAAACATGATTAAAATTGCCATTCTTGCGTCCGGTTCTGGATCAAATGCAGAGAACATTGCACAGTACTTTTCTACTCACAAAAATGTGAAAATCACCTACATTTTAAGCAATAAAAAGGATGCATTTGTGCTAGAAAGGGCCAAAAAATTAAAAATTAAGAGCAAAGTTTTCTCAAATAAAGAGATGAAAGAGCAAGTTGAGCTACTAAATTTGTTAAAAGTTGAAGCCGATTTTATCATTCTTGCCGGATTCTTATTAAAAGTTCCTGAAAATATTATTGAAGCCTTTCCAAATAAAATCATCAACATCCACCCTGCATTATTACCTAATTATGGAGGAAAAGGAATGTATGGAATGCACGTACACAGGGCTGTTAAAGAAAATAACGAGAAAGAAACTGGTATTACCATTCATTATGTAAACGAAAACTACGATGAAGGAGCTATTATTTTTCAAGCAAAAGCAGCATTAACAAAGGATGATACTCCTGAAACTATTGCAGAGAAAATTCATTTACTAGAACAAGAGCACTTTCCTAGAGTTATTGATGAAGTAATTAATAGCTAAATATATGTCCAAAAGCAAGAAATACTATGTAGTGTGGAACGGAAAAACCAAAGGCGTTTTTAACAGTTGGAATGATTGTAAAAAACAAATTGATGGTTTTCAGGGAGCGCAATACAAATCTTTTACTTCTAAAGATGAGGCCGAACTTGCTTTTACCAAAACCTATGAAGAGTACAAAGGTAAAGACACTAAAAAAACTGTAATTGATAAAGACCTTTTAGCTAAAATTGGCCAACCCAACTTAACATCTATTAGTGTAGATGCTGCTTGTAGTGGCAATCCTGGGTTGATGGAATACCGAGGAGTAAACACCAAAACCAAACAACAACTTTTTATTCAAGGTCCGTTTGAAGAAGGAACCAATAATATTGGTGAGTTTTTAGCCTTGGTACATGGATTGGCTTATTTGCAAAAAATAAATCAACCTACATTACCTATTTACTCCGATTCTAGAACTGCTATCGCTTGGATTAAAGCCAAACAGTGTAGAACTAAAATTATGCCTACAGCTAAGAATAAAGTAATGTTTGATTTGATTAAGCGCGGTGAAAAATGGCTACAAGAGAACACCTTTAAAAATCCTATACTAAAATGGGAAACCAAAGTTTGGGGAGAAATTCCTGCAGATTTTGGAAGGAAGTAACCATCTAAGACAGACTTGTTATGATATATTATTTTCTTAAAAGTATTTTACCTCATTAATACTCTAACCCCAACTCTTTTCTTAAGTACAAATCTTTATTTCCATTTGTTTGCCAATAGGCTATATTCTTCACCTTTTTTAAAGTAGCTTTTGTTGTTAACGTTTTTGCTTTAGCCCCCCAACCACTTTTGTATGTATCTGTCCAACCTAAAATTTTATATGGAAATGTGTTTTCAAAAGTAATTTCTAACGTTCTATTTAATGATGGATACATTATTTGATAAACATTCGTTTTTTCTCCTTTAGTTATTTTTCCTTCTGCTTGATATGCTTTTACATCACGATGAGAAAATCTTAAATACACAAAGCTTGGCAATGCTTTAAATTTTCCTTGAGGTAAATTCTCTGGAGTCAATCTTATTTTTGACCAAATATCATCTTCTAAAACCGTTTCTATATCTAAATCTTTGTTTTGAAATGATTCTCCTTGAAAATAAGAAAAGTTACTCATCTCAAATTCATCCTCATCTTTTACCAACTCAATATATTCATGTCCGCACCATTCTTGAGTTGACGAACTTATTTTTAATGATGCTTTAGAATGTTTAACAGGTAAAAAAGTACTGGTCATAATAGAATAAGGATAAACACCTGTGTTAAATTTTTTAGTAGCATTTAATTTTAACACACTTATATTATGCTCATTATTTTCATCGGCTTTGGTATTATGTTTTTTAGAAAATGGTTCTGTCACAAAAATATTAACGGCATGCCCTTTTCTTATTTCACCATATCTTGCTTGTTCTAAATCATAACTAGTTATTTCTGCTTTACCACTGTACCAATAATCTTTAAATTCTTTAGTGATATTCGTTTTAGGTGTTGTTTGAGCACAAGCTGTGGCAAATATCAAAACAAACAAATAGGATAAATTTTTCATAGAAGTATATTTTTAAGTGAGTCTAACAGAAATGAGAAGGCTTACACCACTAATTTAGTTATTTTTGTAGCATAATTATAAGCATGCAACAGTTTGATTTTTTATCAGTCACCCCACAAAACTTTGAAGAACAAGCGCTAACTGTTTTTCAACATCAAGCCGAGCACTGTAAAGTTTATAAAGATTTTTTAGGTTACTTAAATATAGTACCACAAAAAATTACCTCAACACAAGAGATTCCATTTCTTCCTATTCAGTTTTTTAAGAGTCATACGATCCTTAGCAACGACCTCCCTGTTCAAGAAACTTTTTTAAGTAGCGGAACTACAGGAATGAATCAGAGCCAACATTTGGTAACAGATGTGTCTTTGTACGAAAAAAGTTATTTAAAAGCTTTTGAGCAATTTTACGGAGATATTAAGCAATATACTGTTTTAGCTTTGCTTCCTTCTTATTTGGAACGCAACGGGTCTTCACTGATCTATATGGTAGAAGATTTGATCAATAAATCAGAAAACCCAAATAGTGGATTTTATCTTCACAATCATCAAGAATTATTTGATAAGCTACAAGAGCAAGAAAACAATCAATCTAAAACTATTTTAATAGGTGTTTCTTTTGCCTTGCTGGATTTTATAGAAAAATTCCCTTGTAATCTAAAACACACTATTGTGATGGAAACAGGAGGAATGAAAGGAAAACGTAAAGAAATGATTCGTGAAGAATTACACGCTGAACTAAAAAAAGGTTTTGGAGTTGATAACATTCACTCAGAATACGGAATGACAGAATTGTTAAGTCAGGCTTATTTTAATGATTCACAAAAATTTAATTGTCCACCTTGGATGAAAATTTTAATTCGCGACACCGAAGATGCTTTATCGCTGTTACCTATCGGAAAAAGTGGCGGAATTAATGTTATCGATTTGGCCAACATCAACTCCTGTTCTTTTATTGCTACCCAAGATTTAGGAAAAGTTTATATTGATGGATCTTTTGACGTACTAGGAAGATTCGATAACTCAGACATTAGAGGTTGTAATTTATTGATTCAATAAATCCATTTCTTTTTTTTGTAATTCCTTCTTTTTTCATCGACTACATAACTATAAAAACACCTAATAGTTATGAAAAAAATAATCTTATTATTTACTTTATTATTAACCACCGTTTTTTACAGTCAAAAAAAAGACTACAACCTTAAAAAAGGATATATAGCCGAGGGTTACGATGTAGTTTCTTATTTTGAAAATAAAGCAGAAGAAGGTAAAAAAGAATTTACCACTACTTACGATGGAGCAAAATTTAAGTTTGTAAGTAAAGAACACTTAGAAACTTTTAAAAAAAATCCTAAAAAATATATTCCACAATACGGAGGTTGGTGTGCCTATGCCATTGGCGCTAGCAACAAAAAATACGACATCAATCCAAAAACTTTTGAAATTAGAGATAAAAAACTTTATCTGTTCTACAATTCTTGGGGAACAAATACGTTATCTAAATGGGAAAAAGAAGGCGCAGAACAATTAAAAGAAAAAGCAGACCAAAATTGGGCTACTTATAAATAAGAAATAGTTTTAGTTTAGTTTAGTAAAACCTTTCTTCTATTTTAGAATAGATCTGAAAGGTTTTTTAATTAAACTATATTCTAAAACACTTATATCCTAATTAAAAAAGCCTTTCTAAAAATTTTTAGAAAGGCTTTTTTAATATTACGTAAATTGGTTTTAAACAAAATTTACCAAGTAATAATTCTTTTTACCTCTTTGTAACAATACATATTTTCCTGCAATTAAGTCTGATGCAGTAATTTTGTAATCTTCTTTTACTTTTTCTTTATTTACAGAAACTGCATTTTCTTTTAGAGCACGTCTAGCATCAGAATTAGAACCTAAAAAGTTTGTTTTGGCAGCCAAAGCTCCAATCATATCCAAACCTTCTGTTAACTCATCTTTGCTTAATTCTGCTTGAGGAACTCCTTCAAACACATCTAAAAAGGTTTGTTCGTCTAAAGATTTTAAATCTTCAGAAGTAGATTTTCCAAACAAAATAGATGATGCTTTTACAGCATTATCTAAATCTTCTTGAGAATGTACCATTACAGTAACTTCTTCTGCCAATCTTTTTTGTAACAAACGTAAATGCGGAGCCTCGTTGTGCTCAGCAATTAATGCTTCTACTTCTTCTTTAGTTAAAAAAGTAAACTTTTTAATAAAGTTTTCAGAATCTTCATCAGAAGAATTTAACCAATATTGGTAAAATTTATAAGCCGATGTTCTGTTTTTGTCTAACCAAATATTTCCTCCTTCAGATTTTCCAAACTTAGTTCCATCAGCTTTGGTAATTAACGGACAAGTCATGGCATATGCTTTTCCTTGTGCCTTACGTCTTACCAATTCTGTACCTGTGGTAATATTTCCCCATTGGTCAGAACCTCCCATTTGTAACTTACAATTTTTGTTTTGGTACAAATGTAAAAAGTCATATCCTTGGAATAACTGATAGGTAAACTCAGTAAAACTCATTCCATCAGCACCACCTTCTCCTGTAAAACGTTTTTTAACAGAATCTTTGGCCATCATATAATTCACCGTTAAGTGCTTTCCAATATCACGAACAAAATCTAACAAAGTAAAATCTTTCATCCAGTCGTAATTGTTTACCAATTCCGCTGCATTTTCACCCTCTGAATTAAAATCTAAAAAACGTTCTAACTGACTTTTAATTCCAGCTACGTTTTTTGCTAAAGATTCCTCATCTAACATATTACGCTCTGCCGATTTTCCTGATGGATCACCAATCATACCTGTAGCTCCTCCAATTAAAGCAATCGGTTTGTGCCCTGCTTTTTGGAAATGCATTAACACAATAATCGGAATTAAACTTCCTATATGTAAAGAATCTGCAGTAGGATCAAAACCAATATATCCTGCAGTTACCTCTTCTGCTAATTGTTCTTCAGTTCCGGGCATAATGTCGTGCATCATCCCTCTCCACTTTAATTCCTCTACAAAGTTGTAAGCCATTTTAAAAAATTTTGAGCAAAGATACTTTTTCAAGCAGCAATTAGCAAGGTGCAATTAACAATTTACAAAATCCAGTTTTTAGAGTATTTCCCTGAAACAAGTTCAGGGTCGGGCTGTCGTTACTCGCTTTTTGTTTTTTTGAATCCAGAATTCAGAATTTAGAATTCAGGAGTTAGGAAGTAGAGTAGTTAACAATTTTCAGAAGCTCCTTAACTACTCGTATTCTTAAATTCTAAAAAAAACAAAAGAGCTCTAACAGAGAGCCTGTCTTGAGGAATTCGAAAGACTCCATCCCTAACGCAAAAACCTCAACTATCAAACATTTATTCCTTAAATTTGATGCGTGAATCAAGACATCAAACTTAAAATAACCGTTTTACCTTCAACCCCTGGAGTTTATCAATATTTTGATAAAGACGGAACTATTATTTATGTAGGTAAAGCCATCAATTTAAAAAAGCGAGTAAGTAGCTACTTTACCAAAACACATGACGATGCTAAAACACGAATTTTAGTTTCTAAAATTGTAGATATTAAACACATTGTGGTTGCTACAGAAACCGATGCTTTACTGTTAGAAAACAACCTAATAAAAAAATACAAACCCAAGTACAACGTACTTTTAAAAGACGATAAAAGTTACCCTTGGATTTGTATAAAAAAAGAACGTTTTCCTAGAATTTTTGTCACTAGAAAAATGATTCGTGACGGATCGGAATATTTTGGTCCTTACACCAGTGTAAAAACTGCCTATGCCTTGTTAGATTTAATTAAAGAACTCTATCAAATTCGCAGTTGTATGTTCGATTTAAGTGCCGAAAACATCAACACCGGAAAATTTAAAGTTTGTTTAGACTATCACATTAAAAAATGTAAAGGCCCTTGCGAAGGTTTACAAACCGAAAGTGCTTACAACAATCAGATTACTGCTATCAGAAACATTATTAAAGGAAACTTTAAAGATTCTTTAAAAGCTTTTGAAAGCATGATGCATGAATTTGCAGCACAAATGGAATTTGAAGAAGCCCAAAAAATTAAAGAAAAAATGGATTTATTGGCTAACTACCAAGCAAAATCTACCATTATAAGTCCAACCATTAACAATGTAGATGTTTTTTCTATTTTATCTGATGAAACGGCTGGATATGTTAATTTCTTTAAAATTTCTAACGGATCTATCATTCAATCTCACACCATAGAAATTAAGAAAAAATTAGACGAAACAGATAAAGAATTACTAGAACTAGCTATTATAGAGCTTAGAGAAAGGTTCAATTCTATAAGTCCAGAAATCTTAGTTCCTTTTAAAGTAAATGTTGGAGAAAACATAAAAGTAACCGTTCCTAAACAAGGAGATAAATTACGTGTGGTAGAGCTTTCTTTACGCAACGCAAAATATTACAGGCAAGAACAATTTAAACAAGTACAAATTGTAGATCCGGAGAGGCATACCAAAAGAATTATGGCTCAAATGAAAACCGATTTACATTTAAGTGCAGAACCAAGACATATAGAATGTTTTGATAACTCCAACATACAAGGAACCAATCCTGTTGCTGCTTGCGTGGTTTTTAAAGACGGAAAACCAAGCAAAAAAGATTACAGACATTTTAACATTAAATCCGTAGAAGGTCCAGATGATTTTGCTTCTATGGAAGAAGCTGTTTATAGACGTTATAAAAGACTTTTAGACGAAGACCAACCTTTGCCTCAATTAATTTTAATTGACGGTGGTAAAGGACAGTTATCATCAGCCTTGAAAAGTTTAGATCTTTTGGGTTTGCGAAATAAAATCGCCATCATAGGAATTGCAAAAAGGTTGGAAGAATTATTTTTTCCAGACGACCCTATTCCTTTGTATTTAGATAAAAAATCGGAAACACTTAAAATTTTACAACAACTAAGAAACGAAGCGCATCGTTTTGGAATTACACATCACCGAAACAGACGTAGCAATGCAGCTTTAAATTCTGAATTAGAAACTATTCCTGGAATTGGAAAACAAAGTGTAGAAAGTTTGTTACAGTACTTTAAATCTGTAAAAAGAATAAAATCCGCAACAATAGAACAATTAAGTAGTGTTTTAGGCAATTCAAGAGCAAAAAAATTACATAATTTCTACCATAAAAAAAAGTAACTTTATAATCATTATGAAAGTCAAAACACTCCTTTTTTTCAGCCTTATTTTTCAGCTAACTTTTAGCCAAGAATTAAAAATGGATTCTATTTTCAAGAAACCTAAAATTGGTTTGGTGCTAAGTGGTGGAGGCGCCAAAGGGTTTTCTCATATTGGTGTATTAAAAGCCATTGAAAAAGCAGGATTAAAAATAGATTATATTGGAGGAACCAGTATGGGTGCTGCTGTAGGAGCCTTATATGCCACAGGGTATTCTGCTCAACAAATTGACTCCATTATCACCTCTATTCATTTTATGGATATGCTAACCGATAAAATGGATAGAAAATACGCTTCATTTTTCGACAAAAAACACGGTGAAAAATACCTGCTAAATCTCCCTATAAAAAACGGGAAAATAGGTCTTCCTCTAGCATTGTCTAAAGGACAAAGTACCTACAATAAACTAAGCGAACTATATTACCCTGTAGCTGATATCAACGATTTTTCTAAATTTCCTATTCCTTTTTTCTGTGTAACAACCAATATAGAAAATGGTAAAGGAATTGAAATCAACAGCGGATCATTACCCGAAGCCATTAGATCTAGTGCTTCTTTACCTACACTATTATCACCATACAAAATAGATTCTTTAAGAACTGTTATTGATGGAGGAATTGCTGATAATTTCCCTGTAGATATCATGAAAAAAAAGGGAGTTGATATTATTATAGGAGTAGATGTACAAGGAGTACTACAAAAACCAGAAAACATTAATTCTGCTTTAAAAGTAATTGATCAAATTATCAACTTTCAGTTGTATGGAGAAGAACATAATAAAACCAAAGAGGTCGATATTTATATTCATCCAGATGTATACAGTTACGGAATGGTTGATTTTGATAAAACAAGACAGTTAATTACGGAAGGAGAAAAATCTGCAGAAGAGTTTTTAGAAACCTTTGAAAAACTGGCCCAACAACAAGGCACAAATCCCAAAAAACATACACTATTAAATACGAATAACAAAAAATATATTATCAACGAAATAAACATTGAGGGTAGCGATAATTTTACCAGGAGATATATACGAGGTAAATTAAACATAAAACCAGGTGAAAAAATATCTAATGTTGAATTAAGTAATCGTATTAATTATTTAACACAAACTAAAAACTTTAACAGCATCCGATACGCTTTTATTAAAAAAGATAGCATAGTTAATTTAGATTTTAAAATAGAAGAGAATCCCCAATCTCTATATTTAAAAGTTGGTGCTCACTACGACACCACTTACAAACTTTCTGGTCTTGTAAACATTACTGACAAACACCTGCTTTTAAGAAACGATGTTCTTTCTGTTGATCTTGCTTTTGGAGACAATATAAGAGCTGAGCTTAACTATTTTGTTGATAATGGACATTTTTTAAGTTATGGGTTTAACTCTATGTTTAATCAGCTAGAAACAAGTGTAAATCTTGGAGATGACAATAATACAAGTATAAATTTTGAACACAGTAATATCTACAACTATTTGTATTCTCAAATAAATTTTAAAAACAAGTTTGCTATTTCTTTAGGACTAGAACATCAACATATCCGTAGATACACACGTACTTTTATCATTGATCCTAATACCGATAGAACTTATTTTGATAAATCAAATTATCTAAACTTTTTAGCAAAACTAGAACTAGATACCTATGACAAAAAAAGCTTTCCTAACAATGGTTATTTAATCAAATCAACGTTTAGAACTTATTTATCATCTACAGATTATAACAATAATTTTAATCCTATTTCTCAAGCAAGAATACTGCTAGAGGGTATTAAAACCATTTCTAACACCGTTTCTTTATTTCTACAAGCTGATGGAGGTGTTTCTATTACTAGTAACAATCAAGAGAACTTAAACTATGGAATTGGTGGTTACGGAAACAATTTTGTTTATAATTATGTTCCTTTTTATGGATATACTTTTTCGGAACTTGTGGGGAATTCATACCTTAAAACTGCGGCATCTCTTCGTTATAGATTTTACAAAAAAAACTATCTAGATTTTTATGCTAATTACGCGATTGTTACAGATGATGTTTTTCATTTTTTAAAGCATCAACCTTTCTTTAAAAACGCAAAAACAGGTTATTCTATTGGTTATAGCGCTGATAGTTTTATAGGACCTATAGATGTTAGATACGCTTGGTCACCAGAAAACAGAAACGATGCCATTTATATAAGTGTTGGATTTTGGTTTTAATATATTTGCAGCATGAATTTTAACATACTTCAAACAAACAAAACTGCATATCCTTTAATTTTTATAGTTATTCTTTGCATTCCAATGCTATTCTTTGATTCCGTTTATTTTTCTGCGAATTATTTTAACGGAAAGCACATTACTTCTTTTTTAGTTATTAGCATCACCTTATATTTAATTTGGGCAGTACCTCTACGACTAAAAATTCTGATGCTTATTATGATTCCTCTTTCATGGCTTGGAGAATATATTTTTAGCGATCTTTTAGATATGTACCATTACCGAGAACATTCAATACCATTATACGTCCCTTTTGGACACGCTATTGTTTTTGGTACAGGATGGCTACTTACACAAAGAAGTATGGCAATAAAACAACCAAAAAAATTTAAAAAAATACTCACCGGGTTTTATATAATTAGCTTCTGTTTTGTAATCTTTATTTTAAAAGATACTTTAAGTTTATTTTTAGGAGTTTTATTTTTTTTGAGCTTAAAAAGAAAAAAATTCTTGCCTTTTTATTTAATGATGAGTCTTATAGTACTCTACCTAGAACTAGTAGGCACATTTTTGGGAGCATGGAAATGGGATGCGGAACAGGGTATTTTTAAAACCGTTAACCCTCCTTTAGGAGCCATTTTCTTTTATGTAGGCGGAGACATGCTTTTGGGTAAAGTCACAAGGTTTTCTCTAAGACAAAGACGTAAAATAAGAAACAAACTCAACTTAAAAACAGCCTAAAATAAAAAACCCTATCAAAATTATTTTGATAGGGTTTTATGATATGATTTTACTTTTTAAAAGAAAACTTATACTGTAAATACATATAAGCATCTCTAGGAATAATACGAATCCATTTTTTGTGTTCTGCAAACCAAGCTCTTTGCTGAGACTTTAGTTTTCTTTTTAAATAAGCAGCCACAAAAGGATGTACATGTAAAAAGATTTTTTCGTTACGTTTATTAGTCGATAAGATTTTTCTTAGTTCAACATCAATCTTACTAACCAGCACTATAGGTGCCTCTACTTCTCCGTTTTTATTCGGATTAGGTTCTCTCGTTTTAATATTCGTTTCTGGACGAACACGTTGACGAGTAATTTGCACTAAACCAAACTTACTTGGAGGTAAAATTTTGTGTTTGGTTCTATCAGTAGCCATTTCATTTTTAAGATGTTCAAATAGTTGTTGTCTGTTTTCATTGCTATTCATATCAATAAAATCGACTACTATAATTCCACCCATGTCTCTTAATCTTAGCTGACGTGCAATTTCGGTTGCTGCAATTAAGTTTACTTCAAGCGCTGTGTCTTGTTGTGAATTGGCTTTATTAGATCTATTTCCACTATTTACATCAATAACATGTAGGGCTTCGGTATGTTCTATAACCAAATAAGCACCTTTACTCATTGATACGGTTTCACCAAAAGCAGATTTAATCTGTCTTTCTATTCCATATTTTTCAAATATTGGAGTATTGCCGTCATAGTCTTTAACTATTCCGACTTTTTTAGGATCTATTTCTTGAATGTAATCTCGTATTTCTGTTGCTAATTCTTCATCATCAACAACAATACTTGTAAAAGAATCATTCAAAACATCTCTAAGAATAGAAGATGCCCTATTTAACTCGCTTAAAACTTTGGTAGGTGTATTTGTATTTGGAATACGTTTACACATATCTACCCATCGTTGTAGCGAATTTTGTAAATCTTTGTCTAATTCTGCAACCTTTTTTCCTTGTGCTACTGTGCGCAGAATTAGTCCAAACCCTTTAGGTTTGATACTTTTTGCCAGTTTTTTTAATCTTTCTTTTTCTTTTGGATCATCAATCTTTTGAGAAACAGAAACTCTGTTAGAAAACGGGACTAAAACTAAATACCTACCAGCAATGGACAACTCAGAACTAATTCGTGGTCCTTTAGTAGATATAGGTTCTTTTACAATTTGAACAAGAATGTTTTGCTTTGGTTTTAAAACCTTGTCAATACTACCTCCTTTGTCAATATCTTTTTCAAATTGAAATTTGCTTAACGTAAAATCTTTGTAATTACCTGTACTTATTTTCTTTAAAAAACTATTTAGAGAATTTACTTGAGCACCTAAATCATGGTAATGTAAAAAACCATCTTTGGCATAACCAACATCAACAAAAGAGGCGTTTAAACCTTTTAAAACTTTTCCTGCTTTGGCTAAAAATATATCACCTACCGATATTTTATTATCGTTAGATTCATTATTTAACTCAATTAATCTACCATCTCTAAGTAATGCAAAATCTATATCAGAAGAATTGGAACGAATTATTAATTCTAATTTCATCCTGATTTTGTATTAGTATGCTACTTGCGTAACACGATTAAAAATAAGTGTATTGATAATTAAGACGTTTGTCTTAATGTCAATGAACGTGTAATGGTTTTTACGAAACCATAAAAAACAAGAAAAAGTAAGTTTAAAACTTACTTTTTCTTATGTCTGTTAGCTCTTGATCTTTTCTTACGTTTGTGAGTAGAGATCTTAGCTCTTTTTCTTTTCTTACCGCTTGGCATAATGTTATAATTTTAAAGTCTCCTTATTTAGAGATTGTTAATAATCTATTTTTATGTAAAGCTACTACTTTACTTCTACTTTTGCTTTAACTCCTTCAGTAAATGTCTTCGCAGGTTTAAATGCTGGGATATTATGTGCTGGAATTTTAATTGTTGTGTTCTTAGAAATGTTTCTTCCTGTCTTTTCAGCTCTAGTTTTGATCACAAAACTTCCGAATCCTCTTAAGTAAACATTGTCTCCGTTCTCTAAAGCATTCTTTACTTCATCCATAAACGCTTCAACAGTTGCCAAAACATCAGCTTTTTCAATTCCTGATTTATCTGCAATTGTCGTAACTAAATCTGCTTTCGTCATTTCTTATTAATTTATTGTTTCTAGAAAAAAATTGAGGACGCAAATATAGGATAATTAATTAATTCTAAAAAGATTAACCATCAATTTTTAATAGAAGTTTTATGTAAGTTTGCATTCCTAAGAACAAAGATATGAAATTTTATAAGATACTGGAAATGTGGTATTTAAACAACAAGAGAGATTTGCCTTGGCGAAATTCTTCTAATCCGTATTTTATTTGGCTCTCAGAAATTATATTACAACAAACCAGAATTCAGCAAGGTTTGGACTATTACAAGGTATTTATAGAGCACTATCCTACTGTTCAAGACTTAGCAAATGCAAGCGAAGATGAAGTCTTAAAAGATTGGCAAGGATTAGGCTATTACTCTAGAGCAAGAAACCTACATTTTTCTGCTCAATATATATGTAACGAATTAAATGGTGTTTTTCCATCAACCTATAAAGAATTATTAAAACTAAAAGGAGTTGGAGATTATACAGCATCGGCAATTGCCTCGATTTGTTTTAACGAAAAAACCGCTGTAGTAGATGGTAACGTTTATAGAGTACTCTCTAGATACTTTAATATAAACACACCCATCAACTCACCAAAAGGGATTAAATATTTTAAAGAACTAGCTCAAGAACTTATTAAAGACGCCAATCCAAAAGATTATAATCAAGCTATTATGGATTTTGGGTCTATGGTGTGCAAACCTGCAAACCCAACCTGCGATACTTGTGTTTTAGCAGATGGCTGTATTGCTAAAGCCAAAAATCTTATTAATGATTTGCCTGTAAAAGAGAAAAAGCTAAAAGTTAAAAACAAGTTTTTTAACTTTATAGTTATAGATAATGGTGATTTTACTGTCATTGAAAAAAGAACGGGTAATGGAATTTGGAAAAACCTATATCAATTTCCTTTAATCGAAACAGATAAGCCTGTAGATGACCAAGCTTTAATTGAAGATCCTTTTTTTAAAAATAACTATACCAAAAATCCCGAATTAACCCTATACAACCCAGAACCATGGGTTCACAAATTAACACATCAACACCTACATACTCATTTTTGGATTTTAAACACAAATTCTATTGATAATTTTGAAACTACTCCTTGGAGTAATATTGATGATTTTGCGGTTCCTAAACTGATACACAATTTCTTGGAAGAGTATAATAGCAAATAAATTTTCGTTATTTTTGATTGAAAGATTATAATTATGGCTGGTACTTTAAACAAGGTGATGCTTATAGGTCACTTAGGAGACAATGTTAAAACTCACTATTTTGATGGAGGTGGTTGCGTAGCTAGATTTCCATTAGCCACCAACGAAACTTACACCAACAAAACTACTGGTGAAAAAACTACAACAACTGAATGGCATAATATTGTAGTTAGAAATAAATTAGCCGAAATTTGCGAGAAATTTTTAACCAAAGGAGATAAAGTTTATTGCGAAGGAAAAATTAAGACTAGAGAATGGGAATTAGAAGGGGTAAAAAAATACACTACCGAAATTCACGTTGTTGAAATGAATTTTTTATCTTCAAAGAACGAAAATAAACACGATAATTCTGCTCCAGGAAAATCAGAACCTGGACAAATTATTGACGATTTACCATTTTAAAAACCCACAGAACATTGCCTGAGCCCATATACGATACCGGAATACCAATAAACACAATTATAGATTGCCTTATTACTTTAGGCTTATTAATCTGCTCTGCATTAATCTCTGGATCTGAAGTTGCATTCTTCTCTTTAACCAAATCAGAATTAGACCATTTAGAAAGTTTAGATAATGGTAACGCGAAAAAGTTATCCAAACTAATTTCTAAACCCAAAAGACTTCTGGCAAATATTTTAGTTGCTAACAATGCCATTAATATTTTAATTGTTTTGCTTTTTGCAAGTCTTGGAGAAGTGTTTTTTAGCGATTTAACCTACAAATTAAACCTTATACTTTTTAAAGTAAACATCCGATTCTTGATAGAAGTAGTACTTATTACATTTATCATTTTAATTTTTGGAGAGGTTTTACCTAAAATTTACGCAACTAGAAATGCTAAAGAATTTGCACTTTTAATGAGCCCTGTACTTCTTTTATTAGACAAAGTTTTTATCTTATTAACTGGTCCTTTAACTGGAATTTCTAATATTATAGAAAAAAGATTAAGAAGTAGTAAAAGTAATTTTTCTGTGGATGATTTATCTCAAGCACTAGAGCTTACCTCCGAAGAGGAAACTACTGCAGAACAAAAAAATATTCTCGAAGGAATTGTAAATTTTGGAAACACAGAAACGGTGCAAATTATGAATCCTAGAATGGATATATGCGCTATTTCTAAAAAAGCAAGTTTTATAGAAGTTTTAGAAATTATTTCAGACAAAGGTTTTTCTAGAAATCCTGTATACGACAATAATATTGATGAAATTATAGGGGTATTATACACAAAAGATTTACTCCCTCATTTACATAAAAAAACATTTAACTGGATTCCACTTATTAGAGAACCCTTTTTTGTTCCCGAAAATAAAAAACTTGATGACCTGCTAATCGATTTTCAAGAGCGTAAAAACCACTTAGCCATTGTCGTTGATGAATATGGTGGAACTAGCGGATTGGTTACCTTAGAAGATGTTATTGAAGAGATTGTTGGAGATATTAGCGATGAATTTGATGAAGTAGATTTATCTTATTCCAAAATTGATGAAAAAAATTATGTTTTTGATGGTAAAATAAACCTTAAAGATTTTTGCAAAGTTTTAGAACTTGATGAAATTTCTTTTGAAAAGGACAAAGGAGAATCTGAAACTTTAGCAGGGTTATTGCTTGAATTGTCTGGTAGATTCCCAAGAAAATTTGAGAAAATTGACTATCAAAACCTTACGTTTACTGTAGAAGCTATAGATCGTAAACGAATCAAACAAATAAAAGTAGCCATTGCCTAAAAGCACTTTTTAAATGAGAATATTTTCAGCTTTCCTTAGTTTTTCATTACTCCTTATGAGTTGTGAGCAAGATGTTATGCCAAAACCAAATGCATATTTAAAACTAAGCTACCCCAAAGCAAATTATCAAAAAAGCAATATTCAACTTCCTTATCATTTTCAATATTCTAATCAAGCCATTTTAAGTCGTCAATATCAATTTTGGTCAGATTTACACTACCCTAAATTAAATGCTGATATTAATATGACCTATCAAAAAGTTGAAAACAACTTAACGCAACTGATGACTGATGCTGAAAAACTAACCTATAAACACGCTTTAAAAGCAGATCATATTGAAATGCATCCATACGAAAACGCTAACAAAAAAGTATATGCTAAATTATTTGAGGTTTCTGGAAATGCAGCTTCTAGTATTCAATTCCAAGCCACAGACTCTACCAAACACTTTTTAAGTGGAGCCTTATATTTTGATGCACGACCAAATTACGACTCAATTTTACCCGCAATTGATTATATAAAGAAAGATATTGAAAAACTAATTGAAACCTTAGAGTGGAAAAATTAAGATGAAAATCTTTTTAATCTAAGAGAAGTAAAAAGCATATAAAGCAACACTCCAAACAACATTGCTCCTGTTAACAAATGTACCGCTTGAGTTCCAAAAGGGAAATTTACGTAGTACATTAATACTCCAGAAAGAGCCTCAAACAACAACAAAAACACCACATACTTAACCCCTCTAAATCCTAAATTGTATTTCTGATTTACCCAATATAAAAGTGCGTTAACCACAATAATAGCAATGGTAAATGACCTATGGAAATAAAACTTAAAACTAGGGTTTAGCAATCTAAATTCTTTTTGCTCAAAACCAAATAACTTTACTTGCTCATCTACATATTGTCTTACCTGCGTTCCTAATAAAATTTGACCAATCATCATGATTAACGAAATGATTAACAACACATGAAAAGTTTTATTGTATTTATTACTAAATGATGGTGTTGCCTCTAATAAAAACTTAGCTCGTAATAACAAACCTATAATCAACAGACCTCCAATCATATGTAAAGTAATAATATATGGAGTTAAAAAACTATCGACTACTACTTTACCTAACCAAGCCTCAAACAACATTCCTAAAAAGGCAATATATACCAAAGGAGCTACTCCTCTTCTTTTATTAGAACCAAAAGTTACAGTCCATAACAAAGCCAAAAACACAAAACCAGAAAGCACAGATGCCAACCTATTTATATATTCGGTATAAGTATGATATACATTAAACTTAGCATACTCATGCTTTTTATATGCTGACCAATTTTCTGGGTTAAATTGAGATGAAGTAGTTAAACTAGTATTTGCCACAAAAAGCGCATCATTATGAATAATGATATACCCTTTTTTAAAAGGTGTATTAGGTTTCCAAGTTAATTGTTCTTCTGAAGTTGGTGGAATATAATGACCAAAACATTTAGGCCAATCCGGACATCCCATTCCTGACCCAGTCATTCTAACCACAGAACCTGCTAAAAAAATTAAATAAACAGATACTATGGCAATATTTAATGTTTTGGATAAACTCAACTTCATTTATTAGGCATTACAACTTTTATGACTTTACTTGGCAACAAAAATCATTCCTTTACATAGCAATACAAGGAAAATTTTATTTACTCTCAGTTGAGCAACAAGGTTTTTCGCAACCAGGTTTACAAGTTTCATTTTTAGTAGAACTCTTTGCACATGTTTCACCTTCTTTATGCTCACATTTTTCTGCACAAGCTTTAGAACATTCTTTAGCTTTATCTGTAGCGCAACAAGATTCTTTTTTAGTACTGCATTTTTCGCAAACCTCTCCTACTTTATGACCACACTTTTCTGCACAAGCTTGTGTACACTCCTTTACTTCTTTATTGGCACAACATGATTTTCCTGCACTTGCAGTATAAGTTTTACCATCCAATAATCCATTAATAGTACTTATGATACTAGCCTCTGAAGTTTTATTAGAATCAAAAGTAAAAGTTCCTTTTTTAGCTTCAAAATCTACCTTAGACTCTGTAACTCCCTCTATTTTAGAAATTTTAGATTCAATAGTTTTAGCACAACCTATTTCGCAAGTCATCCCTTCAATATCTATTGAAGCTGTTTGCATTTTTACAGGTAAATCTATTTGTTGTTCAGCGCTTTTTTTATCAGATGGTTTACATGCTGATAATGTAATGAATGCTAAGAAAGCAATACATAAGTATTTTGTTGTTATTTTCATTTTATTAGGGTTTTCTTTACAAAGTAAGCCAAAGGTACAAAAGTTTACAAACCCTTGCTATTCAAAATCAGAGATACTTACCTCCTGATTTAAAGAGATAGATCTCACATTATAAACAATTTCTTTATTCTTAATAATGCTTCTATAAGTAACAGGGAATTTAATTCCTTTTACTTCTTTGTAATCTATATAATAAGTCTCTTGTAAAATCTTTTGTCCACCAATTAACTTGATATTGCTTCCTTTTAACTTTAAACCAGATAATACATCGTAATAAATTCGCTTTTCTCCAACACCTAAAACATTGCAGATTCTACCCATTACTTCTTTCTTTCCTAAAAAAACAGCTTTTTTTAAATAGTAAAACTCAGGAAAAATTGATATCTGACCTATTTTATTATAAATCTCAGATTTAGTGTAGCTTTTTTTTACCTTTCCTATTATTTCGTATCCCGTTTCACCATTAAAAACTTTCTTAGACAAAAACTTTCCGTTCTTATTTATAATGATAGATTTTAAATTAGGTCTTTGTTGTTTGTTATAAATAGTAAAGTCCTCTCCATTGATTTGCATTTCAGAAACAGAGTAAAAAGTATTTACCTGATCTATCATCTCTATTCCTCCAATAGAATTAAAATAGGCGTCAATAACATCTTTAACACTGGTTTGTGCAGACAACATTACTGGAAAACAACAGCTTAAAAATAATATTTTAAAAATACTTTTCAACAAATACAATGGTTTATAGCTATCTGTAAATATATAAAAACCAGCATAATAAAGATTAAAAAAATATTTTTTTAGTTGCATTTTGTTGAAAAATAAAATGTATATTTGCGTCCATTTTATTAACAAGCATTTTAAATATTTAAGTATGTACGCAATTGTAGAGATAGCAGGGCAGCAGTTTAAAGTAGCGCAAGATCAAAAAGTATACGTTCACCGTTTACAAAACGAAGAAGGAGAGTCAGTTTCTTTTGACAACGTTTTATTAGTAGACAACAATGGTGATGTTACTATTGGCGCCCCAGCTATAGAAGGAGCTTCAGTAAAAGCTAAAGTTTTAGGTCACTTAAAAGGTGATAAAGTAATCGTTTTCAAGAAGAAAAGAAGAAAAGGTTACAAAAAGAAAAACGGACACCGTCAGTATTTAACTGAAATCCAAATTGAAGCTATCAACGCTTAATTTGAGTGTCTAATTTAAATTATTAAAGAAAAAAATAACCTTATAAAAACACAATATTATGGCTCATAAGAAAGGTGTCGGAAGTTCGAAGAACGGTAGAGAATCAGAATCGAAACGATTAGGTGTAAAGATCTTTGGTGGACAAGCTGCTTTAGCTGGTAACATCATAGTACGTCAAAGAGGTACTACTCACAACCCAGGTGAAAATGTTTACATGGGAAAAGATCATACTTTACATGCAAAAGTTGATGGAATCGTAGAATTCCAAAAGAAAAGAGACAACAAATCTTATGTTTCTATTACTCCTATAGAGGCTTAATAAAACAAAGATTTAACTTATAAAAAACCGAATACAATTTATTTTGTATTCGGTTTTTTATTTTACTTAATTTACATCTCATGCAAGAGAGAATCTATGGTATAAAAAAAGCTTCATAATTTCTTATGAAGCTTTTTTTATATTTTGGATAATCAGTTTTTTAGATTTCGTCAAAACGGATATTTACTCCTAATTTATCAGCCA
Source organism: Wenyingzhuangia fucanilytica (assembly GCF_001697185.1). Taxonomy (GTDB): domain Bacteria; phylum Bacteroidota; class Bacteroidia; order Flavobacteriales; family Flavobacteriaceae; genus Wenyingzhuangia; species Wenyingzhuangia fucanilytica. The sequence continues at coordinate 3,215,465 of NZ_CP014224.1, forward strand.
TTAACTGGTTAATCTTACGCTTTAAAGCAGGAATCTTTACCTCTTTAATAGCATCAGAACAGAAAGCAAACATTAATAATGCTTCTGCCTCAACCTTAGGAATTCCTCTTTGTTGCATGTAAAATAAAGCAGATTTATCTAACTGCCCAATTGTACATCCGTGAGAACATTTTACATCATCTGCAAAAATTTCTAACTGAGGTTTAGAGTTAATTGTTGCTGTATCAGAAATCAACACAGAATCGTTTTGTTGATATGCATTAATTCTTTGAGCAGCTTGATCTACAATTACTTTACCATTAAAAACTCCTGTAGATTTACCTCCGTAAATTCCTTTGTAAGTTTCATTAGACTGGCAATCTGGTGATTTATGATCTACTAAAGTATGATTATCTACCAACTGATCTCCTTCTAAAATAGTAACACCATTTAAGATAGAATCGCAACCAGGTCCATTTTGAGAGAACGACAAGTTATTTCTAGTAATATTACCGCCAAAAGAAAAAGTATATACAGAAGCAACTGTATCTCTTTCTTGAGCCACAAAAGTTGCATCAACTAAAGAAGCATCATTTTTATCATTCTGAATTTTATACAAATCAAAAATTCCATTCTGACCTACAAAAACTTCAGTTACTACATTGTTAAAAGTAGCTACATCTGCTAAAGATTGATGACGTTCAATAAACTTAACTTGAGCATTTTTTCCTACAATAATTAAGTTTCTAGGTTGTAACAACATTGCAGTTGTTTCTCCAGAAGCTAAATAAACCAACTCTACAGGCTTAGAAACAACTTTGCTTTTAGATACTTCAATAACGACTCCTTCGTTTGTAAAAGCAGTGTTTAAATCCGTTAAACTAGTTTTTCCTTTAGCTAAGCTATTGTATTTGTTTTTGAAAATATCTTCATAAGCAGCATCTTCTATTGCTTCTGACAATAATTTTACAGAAACCTCATCAATAGTATCAGATAATGAAGCATTAAAAACACCATCAACAAAAACCATTTTATAAGAATCTAACCCCTCTACCAAATAAGGAGCAATGGTTTCTGCAGTTACAGATGTTGCTTGTGCAGACTCAATTCCGTATTCGTTTTTTAAGATACTTCTTAAGCTTGTGTATTTCCACTCCTCATCTTTGGTTGTTGGAAAACCTTTTTGAGAAAACGCTTCAAAAGCTTCTTTTTTATAATTTTCTACAGTTACGTTCTTAGCTGTTCCCTTAAACGCTTCTGCCAATTTATTTTGTAAACTCATATTGTTTAGTTTATAAAGTTGAAAGTTAAAAAGTAGAAAAGTAGAAAAGTAGGACTTTAATATCTTTGTACTTTATGAACTTTATAACACATCTTACTTTAACCAGTCGTAACCTTTAGCTTCTAATTCTAAAGCCAATTCTTTACCTCCTGATTTTACTATTTTACCATCTGCTAAAACGTGTACAAAATCTGGAACGATATAATCTAACAAACGTTGATAGTGAGTAATTACAACTACTGCATTATCTTTAGATTTTAACTTATTTACTCCGTTAGCTACAATTCTTAAAGCATCAATATCTAATCCTGAATCTGTTTCATCCAAAATTGCCAATTTAGGCTCTAACATTGCCATTTGAAAAATTTCGTTACGCTTTTTTTCTCCTCCAGAAAATCCTTCGTTTAAAGAACGAGACAAGAAAGTTTTATCAATTTCTAATAAAGCTGCTTTTTCTTTAATTTTCTTTAACATTTCAGCCGCAGGCATATCTTCTAAACCTTGAGCTTTACGCTTAGCGTTAATAGCGGTTTTAATGAAGTTTGTTACTGTTACACCTGGAATCTCTACAGGATATTGAAAAGATAAAAACACTCCTTTATGAGCTCTTTCATCTGGTCCTAATTCACTTAAATCCTCACCCTCTAAAGTAATAGATCCTTCAGTTACTTCATAATTTTCATTTCCAGTAACTACAGAAGCAAGCGTACTTTTACCAGCTCCATTTGGTCCCATAATAGCGTGAACCTCACCTGCTTTTACTTCAATATTCAATCCTTTTAAGATATCGTTATCTTCTACTTTTGCGTGTAAATTTTCTATTTTTAACATTCTATGAATAGTTTTAAAGTTAAAAGTTGCAAAGTTATCAAGTAACTTTATAGAACTCCAACTCTATTTATTTAAATATTTTATTAAACCACTTATAATTTTTGAAATCTCTAAAACTTCATTTATTAATTTGTCAAATTGTATTTCATCAATATATTTTAAATCAAAAGCTAAATATAATTGTGACCTAACTTCTCCTGCTGATGCTTTTGCTATATATAAAAAATGAATAAATTCTTTATTTGTATTTCGTTCAAACCCTTCTGCTATATTAGAAGATATTGAAACTGAAGCTCTTCTTATTTGTCTTGCTAAATCAAAATCTTTAGAAAAAAACCCATCATTTGTAATTGTGTAAATTACTTTGTTGAATAGTCTTGCTTTTTTCCAAGCTTCAATTTCCTCAAAAGAACTAAACCGAGCCAAACTTAAAACACTTTTTACTTTATAACTTTTTAACTTGACAACTCATTTTTATTATCCAACACTTCCTTCTAAACTGATTTCTAATAATTTTTGTGCTTCTACAGCAAACTCCATTGGTAATTTATTTAATACCTCTTTACTAAATCCGTTTACAATTAATGCAATCGCTTTTTCAGTATCTATACCACGTTGGTTACAGTAAAACAATTGATCTTCACCAATTTTACTTGTAGTTGCCTCATGCTCTATTTTAGCCGATTTGTTTTTAACCTCTATATATGGAAAAGTATGTGCTCCACATAAATCACCCATCAACAAAGAATCACATTGAGAGAAGTTACGAGCATTTTCTGCTTTAGGATTTACCCTTACCAAACCTCTATAACTATTGTGAGAATGTCCAGCAGAAATACCTTTAGAAATAATTGTACTCTTAGTATTATTCCCTAAGTGTACCATTTTTGTTCCTGTATCTGCTTGTTGATAATTATTTGTTACTGCAATAGAATAAAATTCTCCAGTAGAATTATCACCTTTTAAAATACATGATGGATATTTCCAAGTTACCGCAGAACCTGTTTCTACTTGTGTCCAAGATACTTTTGCGTTCTTTTCACAAACAGCTCTTTTGGTTACAAAATTGTAAACCCCACCTTTACCAGCAGCATCTCCAGGGAACCAGTTTTGAACAGTTGAATATTTAATTTCAGCATCATCTAAAGCTATTAACTCTACCACTGCTGCATGCAATTGATTTTCATCTCTACTTGGTGCAGTACATCCTTCTAAATAACTTACAAAAGAACCTTCATCAGCAATTACCAATGTACGCTCAAACTGCCCCGTTCCACTTTCGTTAATACGGAAATAAGTAGACAATTCCATTGGACAAGTAACTCCTTTTGGAATATAACAGAAAGAACCATCTGTAAACACAGCTGAATTTAATGCTGCATAAAAGTTATCTGTTTTAGGAACTACAGAACCCATATATTTCTTTACCAATTCTGGATGCTCTTTAATTGCTTCAGAAATTGGACAGAAAATAATTCCTTTTTCGTTTAGGGTCTTTTTAAATGTTGTAGCTACAGAAACAGAATCCACTACAATATCTACTGCAATGTTTTGTAATTTCTTTTGTTCATCAACAGAAATTCCTAGTTTTTTATACATTTCTAACAACTCAGGATCTACATCATCTAAGCTTTTGTTAGGATCCGCTTTTTTAGGTGCAGAATAGTAACTAATGTTTTGAAAATCTGGTTTTTCGTAACGTACGTTTGCCCATTCTGGCTCGGCCATAGCCTCCCATTTGCGGAAAGCATCTAAACGCCATTCCGTCATCCATTCTGGCTCTTCCTTTTTTAAAGAAATTGCTCTGATTACATCTTCATTAAGTCCTTTAGGAAATGTTTCTGCATCTAAATAAGTATAGAATCCATATTCATACTCTTTAGTTTTTAATTCTTCCCTTAAGTCGTCTTCTGTATATTTACTCATTACTTCGTAATTAAAAATTGAATATTCTAAACTCAAGTGCTATACTTAAATTTATCCTATTTCTCTCTTTTCTTATTTTTTTAATAAAACTTGATTATAGTGAAAAACTTTCACCACAACCACAAGTTCTGTTAGCATTAGGATTGTTAAAAACAAATCCTGTTCCGTTCAATCCTCCAGAATATTCCAAAGTTGTTCCTACTAGGTATAAAAAGCTTTTCTTATCAACAACAATCTTAACTCCGTTGTCTTCAAAAACTTTATCTCCTTCTTGTTGCTCTTTATCAAACTTTAAATCGTACGATAACCCAGAACATCCTCCACTCTTTACTCCCACTCTAACAAAATCATTAGCAGCATCATAACCATCATCGGTCATTAATTCTACAACTTTTTTCTTAGCGATATCCGATACTTTTATCATAACTTAAATAGATTAAATCTAAACGTCCGCAAATTTACCATTTTTAAACTGATTTTTATCATTAGAGATATGAATAATATTTATTATACAATAGACTTCCTCAATGTAAAATGTATCTTTGCGAATTATTAGTGATTTCTTATACTTCATTAGTAGTTTAAATACACAAACCTTTCAAATTTCAAAGTATATGTTAGAAGATAAAGCGCCTCAAAAAACAGACATTGCAAGTCTAGGAGAATTTGGTTTAATTTCTCACTTAACACAATATTTTACCATTACTCAAAATTCAACTGTTAAAGGTGTAGGTGATGATTGTGCTGTTTTAGATGCAAAAGGTTTAAAAACCCTTGTTACTACAGATTTGTTAGTAGAAGGAATTCACTTTAACTTATCGTACATGCCATTAAAGCATTTAGGATATAAAGCCGTAATGGTTAATTTATCTGATGTATATGCCATGAATGCAGAAGCTAGTCAGATTACAGTATCTATTGCTTTGTCAAACAGATTTCCTTTAGAAGCTGTAGAAGAATTGTACAGTGGAATTCAATTAGCTTGTGAAAAATACAATGTTGATTTAGTTGGAGGTGATACTACCTCATCTACCAAAGGGTTGCTAATAAGCGTAACTGCAATTGGGCATGCCGAAGATGATAAAATTACTTACCGTAACACCGCAAAAGAAAATGATTTACTAGTGGTTACTGGTGATTTAGGAGCTGCTTATTTAGGTTTTCAAGTTTTAGAACGCGAAAAACAAGTGTTTGAAGTAGATCCAAACAATCAACCTGATTTAGATGAATACACTTATTTAATTGAACGTCAATTAAAGCCAGAAGCTAGAAAAGATATTGTTAAAATTTTACATGATTTAGAGGTTGTACCCACTTCTATGATTGACATTTCTGATGGTTTATCATCCGAAGCCATTCATATTTGTCAGCAATCAAAAGTAGGATGTAATATTTATGAAGATAAACTTCCTTTAGACCCTCAAGTAATTTCTACTTGCGAAGAATTTGATTTAAACAGCACCACAGTTGCCCTAAATGGTGGAGAGGATTATGAATTATTGTTCACCATTGCTCAAAGTGATTTTGATAAAATTAAAGGAAATCCACACTTAACTGTTATTGGTCACATGACTGATGAGGCTAGTGGAATGAATTTAATTACTCGTGGATCTAATCAATCTGTACCTTTAACTGCACAGGGTTGGAATGCTTTGTTAGATCAAAATACTGATTCGTAAACAATGATGATGATTTACATCTACATCATCTAATAAATAAAAAAGTCCAAACTGATAAAGTTTGGACTTTTTTATTTTACAAGTTCTTGACTTCGCTCGCCCTCCTTAATCTCAAAACAGGTCATCGAGCGGAGACGAGATGAGAAACTTTTAAATTAGAGAACTTATTCCGAGAAAAGTCTTCCTATAATTATTTAGCAACAAAAACCACATCCTCATCACTAACAATTTTTTCATTGTTAAAACGCAAATACACCCTTGCCAAAGCCAAAACATCTTGTTCACAATAACGAACAATTCTAGGTAGGTCATCTTGTTCATAAAAAACAGTTCCTACTTGGCTACCATCTATATCTCCTTTGGGACTTGGAACCCCTAATAAATGTGTTAATAGCTTTAAGGAAGTATAGTGTTTGTAATCTCCAAACTTCCACAACTCCAAAGTATCTAAATGTGGTATTTCCCATGGTTTTTTTCCAAACAAGTTTAATTTAACAGGTAAATCTAACCCGTGCACAATCATTCTACGAGCAATAAAAGGGAAATCGAACTCTTTAGCGTTATGACCACATAAAAGCTGTTGTGGTTGATTAAAATGAACTTCTAACAACTTTTTAAAACCTATTAAAATTTCTTTCTCGTCTTTAGAGGCAAAAGAGGTGATTCTTAATTCTTGGTTAACAAAATACCCAACAGATATACACACAACTTTTCCAAATTCTGCCCAAATTCCTGCATTGCTATAAAACTCTTCCGCACTTATTTCCTCGCCTCTTTTATAAGCCGTTTTGTTTTCAAACAAGTCTTTTTCAACATCAGGAACTTCAGAAAACGTTTTGTACAATGGAACTGTTTCAATATCTAAAAAGAGAATATTTTCTTTTTGAGTTTTAAAATTCATAACTAGCTTTTTCTTTTAAAGATAAAAAAAACTAAAACGCACAAAAAACCCCACCTTTAAAAAGGTGGGGTTTTGATATTTTATAAAATATTAACCTTATTGGATGTCAGAAGCCCAAGATGGTTTAGCAGCTCCATTTCCAGCTCCTGTAGCAGTTGTAGCACCTGAAAAAGTAGCTACATTTAAATCTGCTCCTACCTCAGTAAATTGATAGTCAGTAATTGTAAAATCACCTGCAGAAACTCTTGCAGCAGCAGCTGTATCGTCTCCAGAAATTTTACAAGCAGTAGCTATACCATCAACAAATAAATTTGTATAAGCTTGCTTACCTCCTCCTTCTTTAAAGTTGATCGCTTGTTCTGAAGCTGTAAAGTCTGTACCTCCTTTTACAATAGAAACATTGTTAATTGTAGCATCTGTCATTGGAGTAACAGCTCCATCATTACCGTTGTTAGATCCTTCAATACCTGCTTTTGTTACACCTGAAATATAAACATAGTTTATAGTACCTACATATCCATCTGCAAAATCTAAAGAATCGTCATATGCATTTTCTATAACAAGATGATCAGCATTTACTGCACCTCCAAAAAACTCAATTCCATCATCACCTGATTCATAAGCATAGATATGATTAACTGTAGTACCAGAACCAACTGCAAAGAAAGAAACTCCATTAAACTCTTTGCTTGCCGTAAATTTAGCACCTGTATATTCTATTCTTAAATATTCAATAGTACCTGAAGAATCTGAATTATCAGAACCTCCATAACTTAATGCTCCTACTTCAGAAGTACCATCTGCTCCTGTATTAGCAATACCGTTACCGCAAATTACTAAACCTCCCCAATCACTTTGAGCTTTTGATGATTTTCCAGAAGTCATAACCACAGGATTACCTGCTACACCATTAATATTAATTGTTGCATTTCTTTCTACAGCAATATATAAAGATGTTGCCTCTTCTGTTGCAGAAGATTCGATTCTTGTTCCTGCAGGAATTGTTAATGTTGCTCCAGATCTAACAACTAAAGCTCCTGTTAAAGTGTATGTTTCTGAAGCATCTAGAGTAACAACTCCTTCTGTGATGTCTCCTTTTAAATCATTTACTTTTAACTCAAAAGAGCCATTATCTCCTCCATTGTCATCGTTATCTTTATTACAACTTGTGAAGGTTAATGCTGCAATAGCTAACATTGATAAAATTGATTTTTTCATCTTAAATAAAATTTTGTTTTGTTTATGTTTCAAATTTTTGTTGTCACAAAGAAAATACAAACACCTCTATATCATCGTTAAGGACTTATTAAGTTGTTGTTAAGTATGATTTGAATATTGTAAAATTATTGTTAACAAAAAAGGTGGACATATGTCCACCTTTTTTGTTTTATCTTTATAAGCTAAGTCATTAAAAAGTATACCCTAACGACAAACTAAAACTTGTTCCTGTTTTATATGAACTAACCAATATATCATCTACAATACTACCTGGTACATCACTTTGCACTTGTTCTCTCTTATAAACTGGATTTAATATGTTTTTTATCGATAGTCCAACTTTAAGTTTCTCCGAAAGATTAGATTTTAATATAAAATCTAATTGATTAATTGATTTATCAACTAAGTTCCCTCTATTAGAAGTACCTAAAACGGCTAGTTTATCTGAGAAATACCCATATGAAAGTGTTGCTGTTAAATCCTTGTTTTCTGAAATCTCTCTAAAAAAACTAACATCTGCATTTGCTAAAACATCAGAAGCTCCTGCAAGTCTAGAGTTCTCAAATGTAAAATCAGCAGAAATTTCATTTTCTCTCTTTACTTTTTCAGAATCTAATTCTTGATCATGATATATATATGATGCATTTAATCCGAATGATAATTTTGTTTGTAACAAATCTTCGTTTTCTACAACAAAAAGATTTTTTCTTAATTCAAATTCTACCCCAATGGCTTTTGCAACATCTCCACTATTCACATAACTAATATCTGTTGATGGACTAATAAACACCGCATTAATTGGGTTTTGAATGATTTTTCCAAAAGTTGTTACAGAAACTAATTCACCATTTCCTGGAAATAATTCCCACCCTAAATCTAAGTTGTAATTTGTAGACTCATATAAATCTGGATTTCCAATATATGCTTGGTTAACTTCCTCGAACAACATTTTTACTTTTTCCTTAAACTGTGGTAAAGTATATGTTTGACTAAAAGCTAGTTTTAAATTTTGTTTATCATTTAATTTAAATTTTGAAATTAAACTTGGTAAAACTTTTAATGCTGTAAAATCTGAACTATCTCCTGCTGGCTGCAATGAAGTTTTATAATCAATTAACTGACTAACTGATTCTATTCTAGTACCCAATATAGTTGTTAACCTAGGCGTTAATTTGTATTGTAAACTTAAAAACAATGAGTTTACAAAAAGTGACCCCTCGTATGAGTTATTAATTGCTCTTACTACATCACTTCCGTTAAACATAGATGGATTAAAAAAAGAATCTACATTATGTATGTCTTGTTTTGAAAAATTAAATTTATTTTCTTTAGGAAAAAATGAATACTGATTTGACACAAAATCTATTGATTTAAACCTCCCTGAATACCCTACTGTGAATTTCCCTTTATAATCTTCCTCATCACTAGCAAATTTATATGATGCTGAAAGATTCGTTGAAAATTCATTTTCGTTTAAATCCTGAAAGAATCTATGATTATGAATAGACGAATTCACATAAAAAGTATAGTTATCTGAACCATCTCTAGAAGGAACGAAAGTATTTTGCATACGATCCGGAATAACATTGTTTAAGAGACTGTATCCAACAGCCCAATCAATATCTAACTTTTCATTTAAGTTATGTTTACCTACTAATTGATTAACGATTAACTGAGTTTTATCAAATGTACCTCTTTTAATGAACCCACTAAAATCTGTACTATTTACACCTCCATCAAAATCTTGATTTGTTCCTTCATACTCACTATATTCTTGAGATGTTGAATTTAAAAACAACGTAGTAAATAAAATTGAATTCTGTTGGTTAATTTTATAATCTGCTGTTCCCATAACAGTAGTATTGGTACCATATTTATACGATTTTTTATTAAAATCAGAATTGATAAAACCTTGTGCACTAATATTACCTCTACTCACTCCTTCTACATATTTATTATCTGCATCGAATGAACCTGTAATAAAAGCGTTTATTTTACCCGCTTCTCCCAAATCAAATTTCTTTCCACCAGATAAAGAAACACTATTATTCAATGTGTTTTTTCTTGTTTGTCTATCCCAACTAGTTGAGTAATTCGGAGATAAAGGATTAGATGGTCTTTCTACAGTTTTAAATCCAAAATAACTTGGACCATCTTGTAAATAAAAATTATCCAAACCTATTACATTACTGTTAGCTCCTAATCCTAAACCTATTTTAGCATATGGAGTTCCTGAGAATTTCTTTGCATTAATATTAATATTTGCTCCCCCAAAGTCTGCATAATTTTGAGATTCAAAAGTTTTGCTTATCCCAACATATTCAACGATATCTGTAGAAAAAATATCAAGACTTATGTTTTTGTTTGATGGATTGTTTGATGGTAATGGTAATCCATTTAAAGTAGTAACATTATATCTATCTCCTAAACCTCTTACAAAAATACTTCCAGAACCCCCTTCTTGTTTAGTAACCCCAGCAGCCTTTGTAACAGCCGTTGCAACATCTCCAACTCCTTTTTTAGAAAGTTCTTCTGCTCCAATTGCTGTTACAATTTCAACAGCATCTTTTTGCACTTCCATTAAAGCCTCTTCACTCTCTTTATTGATAACAGCGGTTAAAACTACTGCATCTAAGGCATCGGCAACAGATTTCATTACGATAGTAATGTTTTGTGTAGCTCCTGCTTTTACGGTAACTTGTTTTTTTACAGTTTCGTACCCAACAAAATCAAAAACAAGAGTATGCACTCCTGCTGTTAATTGAATGGAGTAATTTCCATCAAAGTCTGAAGTAGTACCAACGCTATTGTTTGTACTATCATAAACACTAACAAAAGGTAAAGGCTCTAAGCCCATATCCTGATCTTGAATTTTTCCTGAAATGGTTCCTTTTGATTGTGCAACTGTTAATACACTCACCAAAGTAAAAAATGTAACTAATAAATTTCTCATTATCAATGCTATATTTGTTTAAAAGCGGTGCAAAAGTCTATAAATAATGCCTTAAAACGTGCAATATATCATTACCTTTATGTTAAACTATTGTTAACAACAACCCAATATTAGGTTAAGTAAAGCTTACTGTTAAATGATTGTTAACAAACTCTTTTGTATCTTGTAAAACAGTAATTTTGCACAGAATAAGAACAAAAAAATGGAAACAAATCAAATTAAAATACTTTTAGTAGATGACGAACCAGACATCTTAGAAATTGTTGGTTATAATCTTAAAAAAGAAGGATATGATATTTACACTGCCGAAAATGGTTTAGAAGCTGTAAATCAGGCAAAAAAAATACAACCTCATTTAATTTTATTAGATGTAATGATGCCCGGAATGGATGGTGTTGAAGCTTGCGAAAAAATTAGAGAAATTCCTGATTTAGGAGATGTAATCATTTCTTTTTTTACTGCTAGAGGTGAAGATTATAGCCAAGTTGCTGGGTTTGATGCTGGAGCAGATGACTATATTACCAAGCCTATTAAGCCAAAATTACTTATTAGTAAGATTAAATCTTTATTAAGAAGAGTTAAAGAAGAAGGAAGTAATAATAGTACTGAATTAGGAGGAATTACCATAGACCGTGATGAATACCTAATTATTAAAGATGGTGATAAAATTGTATTGCCTAGAAAAGAATTTGAACTTTTTTCTTTATTAACATCTAAACCAGGTAAAGTTTTCAATAGAGAATCTATCATGAAAAAAGTTTGGGGTAGCGATGTAGTTGTAGGAGACAGAACTATTGATGTACATATTAGAAAACTACGCGAAAAAATTGGTGACGATTACTTTAAAACCGTTAAGGGTGTAGGATATAAGTTTATTTTACATGAAAATTAAAAACTTTTTACTTTTTTCTATTCTCCTCTCTTTTGTACTTGTTGCTTGCATTAATGCTGCCATTATCTTTTTTATGTATAATACATTAGAAAAGGTTAACATTAACGCACTGCTTCTTTTTTCTGGAATACTATTTATATTGCTTTCTATAATATTAAATAGTGGTATAAATAATTATATTAATTACAGAATTGATAAAATTTACAACCAAGTAAACTCTCTAAAAAAAAGAAGAATTTCTAGAATTAATGTTAATGCTGATGAATTTGATTTTTTAGCAAGAGACATTTTAAAATACTCGTACAAAAAGAAAAGAGAAATTAGCAAGTTAAACTATCGTGAAAATTACAGACGTGATTTTTTAGGAAACGTTGCTCACGAACTAAAAACACCTTTATTTACCGTACAGGGTTACTTACTAACTTTAATTGAAGGAGCTGCCGAAAACAGAGAAATTAGAGAAAAGTATTTAAAAAGAGCCAATCTTGCTATTGAAAGACTTAGCGAAATTGTTAGTGATCTAGACTTAATCACAAAACTAGAAACCAATGGTTTAAAACTAAAAATGGATACTTTTAATATTCTTAAAGTCATCCAAAAAGTTTTTGATTTACTAGAAATGCAAGCCAAAAAGAAAAACATTAAACTTACTTTAGATAAGTTCTATGATATTCCTGAATTTGTTTTGGCTGATGAAACTAAAATGGAACAGGTTTTAATTAACCTGGTAATGAACTCCATTAAGTACGGAAAAGTTGGAGGAACTACTATTGTTTCTGTTGACTATGAAGATGAAGACAAATTAATTGTTAAAGTTACCGACAACGGTGAAGGGGTTGCAGAAGCAGATGTTCCTAGATTATTTGAACGCTTTTATAGAGTAGATAAAAGTAGATCTAGAGATCAAGGAGGTTCTGGTCTTGGTTTGGCTATTGTTAAACACATTATAGAGGCCCACGAACAAACTATCGATGTAACAAGTACTGTTGGTCAAGGATCAACTTTTTACTTTACACTTGAGAAAGCTTAAAAGCATTTTTTAAATAAACAGAAATATGATGTTGAGGACTCTTTTTAAAAGATACCTCAACATTTTTTTTGCTTAATAATGCTATCTTAAAATCCTTTTCACAACTAGAATTGGCCATCTCTTTTTCTCTTAAATACTCAGCCAAATACTCTTGTTCGGTTTGCCCTGGAGTCGGAATATAAAATGCCGATTTTTCTAAGATCAACAAATCCATCACCGTACTATAACCCGATCTTGATATCACTTGCTCAGAAGCGTTAATAGCTGTTTGTAACTCATTAGACAACAAATAATCAACTACCTCAACATTGGGCGGAAAAACCCTATCAGAAGCTTTTAAACTCCCTCTTACCAACAACACCTTTCCTTTAAAATGTTTTAATTCATTATACATTAAATCTTCCAAAGCTTTTCTTTGCCCTTCTACCCCAGACAACAAGACCAATAAATTGTATTTAATTGGAATATTTTGTTTTTTAAACCTAGATAAAATTCCAATATATTGAACAGTTAAATTTGATGTGTTTTTTGATAAATCTCCCGAAAACAAACTACTTTCTACATCAGGAACCCAACATTCTTTATGTTTTTTAATGAAATAATGATGCGCTTTATTTACCCATTTAGAAAAAAATCCCGCTTTAATATTTAATTGATGAGTAATATAAACCGATGAAATTTGAGGATGATAAATCCCTAATCTATTATCTGATATTATTCCAACTATTTCCTTTTTATTTAAAGAGATGTATTGTTTAATAACTGAATGCTCTCTAATAATTCCAGCAAGTATTTTAGGTAAGTTTAAACACATTGATAAGCTAAAACTTTTTCCGTATTTAATACCATAAGAAGGCAACGCTATATATTCTAGTGTTGGAAATTCTTTTTGCAAAAAAGCCAAAGCAGCTCCATCTGATGCAATTACAGGTACATAATCTAAATTGATAATTTCTCTAATAATAGGAATGCAACGACTTGCGTGTCCCCAACCCCAGTTTAAAGGAGCTACTATTATTTTTTTAGAAACTATTTTATTTGACATGCTTAAAAGTAAGAAAAGTAGCTAGAAAGAATCTTTTAGAAACTACAAAATCGCTTTGTCTAACCAATAAACAAAGCGATTTTAAAATATTATTAATTATAAAAATTACATCAAATCAAAACCGATGTCTTTTCTATAATTCATTTTATCAAAAGAAATTTTATCAATAGTTCTGTAAGATTTTGCCAAAGCAGAAGGAATATCATCTCCAAAAGAAGTAACCGCTAAAACACGACCTCCGTTTGTAACAATTTCTCCATCTTTTACAGTAGTTCCTGCATGATAAACAATAGACTCTTCTTCGTTTTCTGTTCCTGTAATTACATCTCCTTTTCCATAAGCTTCTGGATAACCACCAGCCACCACAACAACAGTTGTTGCTGTTCTAGGATCTACTTCATAAGATTTAGATTCTAAGGTTTGATTAGCTACTCCTTCAAATAAATCTAACAAATCAGAAGTAATACGTGGTAAAACAGCTTCGGTTTCTGGATCTCCCATACGTACATTGTATTCAATTACATAAGGATCTCCACCAATGTTCATCAATCCGATAAAGATAAATCCACGGTAATCTATACCATCTTTTTGTAAACCTTCTACAGTAGGTTTAACCACTCTATCTTCAACTTTTTTAATAAACGCTTCATCAGCAAATGGTACTGGAGAAATAGCTCCCATACCCCCTGTGTTTAAACCAGTATCTCCTTCTCCAATTCTTTTATAATCTTTAGCCGATGGCAATACTTTGTATCCTTTTCCATCAGTTAAAACAAAAACAGATAATTCAATTCCGTCTAAATATTCTTCAATCACTACTTTAGAAGATGCTACACCAAATTTTTCGTTGGTTAACATATCTGCTAATTCCTCTTTAGCCTCTTGTAAGTTGTCAATAATCAACACTCCTTTACCCGCGGCCAAACCATCTGCTTTTAATACAAATGGTGGTTTTAACGTTTCTAAAAACGCTTGTCCCTCGGCAACTGTATCTTTTGTAAAAGCTTCGTATTTTGCAGTAGGAACTCCATGTTTAAACATGAATTTTTTAGAAAATTCTTTAGAACCTTCTAATTCTGCTCCATCTTTTTTAGGTCCAATAACAGGAATATCTTTTAAATCTTCATCAGCTAAGAAAAAATCGTGAACCCCAGCAACTAAAGGAGCTTCTGGCCCAACTACCACCATGTTGATGTTGTTTTCTAAAACGGCTTTTTTAACCGCTGGAAAATCAGTTGGATCTATGGCAATATTGTTTGCTATTTTAGCAGTACCAGCGTTTCCTGGTGCTAAAAATAACTTAGACAATTTTTTACTTTCAACTAACTTTTTTGCAAATGCGTGTTCTCTACCTCCAGAACCTAAAATAAGAATATTCATAATTTATTTACCTTTTCCTTTAATAACCACTACTATGGTATATAAGATGATTTTAATATCAGTCCACAAAGATAGGTTATCTAAATAAACTAAATCGTACCTAGCTCTAATTTTCATTTGAGCAAATGTATCGGCATAACCAAAACGTATTTGACCAAGTGATGTAATTCCAGGTTTTAAACATTGCAAATCGGCATAATTAGGGATTTCTTTAATAATATTGTCTAAAAACTGTTGTCTTTCGGGTCTTGGCCCCACAATACTCATATCACCAATTAACACATTAATAAACTGTGGAAATTCATCAATTCTATACTTACGAAGAAACTTTCCCATTTTAGTAATCCTAACTGTTTCTTCTGCCGATAATAAAGGATCATTCACAGGAGGGTAACCCTTCATCGTTCTTAATTTAAAAATATTAAAAAGCTTTCCCTGTTTCCCCACTCTTTGTTGAAAAAAGAAAGGTTTTTCACCTGTGGTGATTAAAATTAAAATAGCAATTAAAGGTATTAACCAAATTAAAATAGTTGCTACAACAATTAAAGAAAATAGAATATCAAATATTCGTTTTAACATGAATACGTGTTAATAATTAAAAATTTGCCCCAAAATAGCTTCTGTAATGGCATATGTTGGTTTAACACCTTTCATTCCCAATCCACCAGAAGCTAATGTACTTCCTGAGTGTAATGGATTATCCGATGCATAATAAGCATACCTTACTTTTACTTTTTTAGATATATGGTTTCTTACTTGGGAGGCAATTTGAATGGCTTTTTGATAATGAGCCCCTTCCATTTCTAACCCAACAGTATTCCAACTAGTACTTTTAAAATAGTTAAGAATAGATTTGTTTTGTAATGATGTTCCTAACACCGTAACCATATTTCCTGTAAAAGTATTCAAATTTAATTTTTTGAATTGATTTTCGTTCAATTCATTAGTAAAAAAATAATTATCAGCCGTTCCTTCTAAAATATGTGCAGTAGGAATCATAACATCTCCCTTGTCTCCAAACAAAATTCCGGCTTTCCCCATAATAGAAACAGATTCCACATCTAACTTTATTTCATCCTCTAAACCGTGATTGTATGGTTTTAACAATTCATCCATGGTTTCATAGGCTTGTTCTCCAAAAGCATAGTCCATTACAATAATTACCGGAGCCTTTTCTTTACTACTTTGATTAATAAAAGATGTATCAATAATTTGAACATCAATATTAGCTCCAGAAGTATCATTCACTTCTGTTAGTCCATTTTTTAAAGCGTATTGCAACACTTTATCTCTTTCTGCTTTGCTTTTTACTTCACTCAATTGCTTATACAGCATAAAAACATCTTCGCTTTTATAGTTTAATGCTTTTTTGGCGTATAAAACATTTAAAACAGAATGCATATTAGAGCTAATAATATGGATAGGTCTGCCTAACATACCTTTATTAAAAAGTACATTTTTAATATTTCTTGCCCAAATATTACCGTATATATGCTTTCCTACTTGATCTATCAAACCATCGCTAAAGCGAATTAATCTATATTGATTGTTTACTTTTTCTTGTGCAGCTAGGGTTCCTAAACCATAAATAATTTTAAAAAATTTATCTGGATTTTTTTTGGTTGATAACTGCTTGTAAACACTTTTAACCTCATCAAAACTTCTACTCAATAAATTAGACAAGTAAACAAATAACACTTCTCTATCTTCTTGAGTAATTTCATCCTTAGAAAGCACTAATTCTTGCAGTTTTTCCCACTCATGAGAAATTTCGTTTTTATACCCCACAAACATTCTGTTTAATAGCTTGTGAGATTCTAAGTACATAAAAGTTAAATGAGTTAAAACATCATAAATATCAGATCTACCACGAGTAATTTCAATATTCATCTGTTCTCCATCAATTCTATAACAATTTCGTCTTCTTTTTGGAGGAACTATTCTAGTAAAATGACCTTCGTCTAAACCTTCGGTTGCAGTTAAATTAATAAATCGACAACTTTCTATTCCTTCGGGTAATCTATCTAAAACATATAACAATCCTTGTAATTCAAACTTTTTGGGATCTGATATAGAACCATAAATTTCTGGTTCTAGCTCTAACAATGCTTTTCTTAGTGATGAACCAGACATTCCCATAGGTTTATAATGCCCTCTGTTAAAAAGGTGCAACATGGTTATGTACATGGTTTCTATAGCTCTTTTAGACTTTTGAGCCAGTATTTTTTCTTTGTGTTCCATAATGATGGAAGATAAGAATTCTGCTTAAAATTCTGTAGCAGGAAGCGAAGATTTAAACTTTAAGAAGAGTTTTTTTAACTTAGACTCAACCTCAACATAATTAGGCATTTTATTACCCATGTAAATAAACATAATGTTGTAGGTTTTATTGTTTCCTTCAAAAAATTCATGTTGATGTAATCTGTAGGCTTCTCTTAACAACCTTTTGATTCTATTTCTATCCACCGCATGTTTAAAATTTCTTTTAGGAACAGAAAAAGCCACTTTAATTTCTGGATTTTCATTTTTATCCATTGGTAAATAAATCATTTTTAAAGGAAAACTCTTGGCAGACTGTCCCTCTATAAACAATTGAGCAATTGCTTTTCTACTTTTTAATTTTTGATTCTTACCTAAAGTGAATTTCATAGAGTGCAAAAATAAGCAAACAAGTGTTTACAAACTTACTTTTAAAATGAATATGCTACTGCAGCAGAGAAATTTCTTCCTGGAGCGCTAATAGAAGAGGCAAATTCTTTATAATGAGCATCTAAAATATTTTGAATTTGAAATTGTATTCTCAAATTTTTACTAAAGTGGTAATTACTATTAAAATTTAACAAACTCCAACTTGGTGTACCTTCTTCATTAGGTGTTTCATCAATATTATCAATCCCTTCGGTTAAATTATAATCCTTTAATTTTTTAGCCATAGAAAAACGATAATCCAAAGCCACATCAAACAATTTTTTATACATTCCCAATGATAAGTTTCCAAATAAAGGTGGAATAGAAGATAAAGGTTCATCACTTTCATAAGAAATTCCTTTTGTGTAAGTAACTCCTCCGTTTGTTTTTATATCCTTTAAAAACTCCCAACTAGCGCTAATAGTAGCTCCATAAATAGCTGCTTTACCAATATTGGTATTGGCTAAAATATTTTCATTTTCAAAATTTTCTCCATCATAAGTAATAGAAGTTCCGAATTCAGATGATGGAGCTCTACCAATATAATTTTCTAACAAAGTGTAGTAAACATTGCTATCAAAATAAATTTTATGAACAGGCATATTTTTAACAAAACCAATTTCTGCACTATATAAATGTTCTGGATCTAAACTTGTATTAGGAACTGTTAATTTACCCGACTTAGACCTAATTTTACCTACATCATCAACATTAGGAGCTCTAAAACCTTTAGACAATACTACACTTATTTTATCTGTAGGATACGGTTTAAAAATATATCCTAAAGAACCTGTTAAAGCAGTATTGTTTAATCTTAACTCATTATTAGGAATGTTAATAGATACATTTTGATTCCAATCTGCCGTTAACACCGTTGAAGTTAACCTTACTCCAGCATCAATAATGTGTTTTTTACTTAACTCTTGTCTATATGATGTATAAACCGCAGCACTACTATAGGTGCTACCTCCATCGGGATAACGAGTATCTGCGTTGAAATGACTTGCTACTCCAGTAATTTTATTTCCCGAAAAAGACAAAGTTTCTCCCTTTGCTGTTGAATTAACATCATTATGAACCAATTCTAATCCATAGAATAATTTATTTCTTTTTGATGTTCCTACAGGAATAAAAAAATCGCTATTTAAAGAGTAGACATCAACCTCTTCAAAACGAGAAGTTCTATCTAAAGAACCAAAATCTCTATTAATTCTAGATTCTAAAATATTTTGATAAGCCAAAGTAATGGCTCCATTTTTTAGAAAAGATTTATAATCTTTAAACTTAGTTTGAGCAGACACTAATAACCTTTGTTGAGGCCCATAATACCACTCTGCAAATTTTAAATCGCCATTTTTATAATCGTTTAATTTTCCAAAATTTGGAATATCATTGGTTGTACTAAACTGACCATTGATGACTAAATCTATATTTTGATGTAAAGGCAACATCAATTTTTGTAATATATCTAACTGATGATATCCTGTGTTTTTTTGAATATTTGGATTTGGATTAGTTGTACTAGTATCCTCGTAGTAATCATCGGTGTTTTTTGAATATTGATAAACCTTTCCCCAATCTTGATAACCATGAGTTCTATTTTTTCCCATTCTTAAATCTCCAAAACTACTATAAGAAACATTGGTAAGCGAAGCCCATTTTTGATGAGAAACTTGACTACTAAAACTAGTACTATGTTCATTATTTACAGTACTATGTCTATAAAAAACTTGATTTTTAAAACTAATATTTTTACTGTAGTTTAAGTTTTTGGTATAGTAATGAACAACTCCTCCTAAGGCATCAGAACCATAACTTACAGAGGCTGGTCCAAAAACAACTTCGGTCCTTTCTAAAGCAAAAGGACTTACTGATATTGAATTTTGCAAATGGCCATTTCTATAAATCGCATTGTTCATTCTCACCCCATCTACCACCAATAACACTCTATTAGATTCCATTCCTCTTATTACGGGAGAACCTCCTCCAAATTGTGATTTTTGCACTCTAATTCCTGGAATATTTCCTAATAAATCTGCCGAAGTTTGTGGAGAAATATAATCAATATCCTTTCTAGCAAGAATTTCTATATGCTCCGGAATACTTTGTTTTTTTTCTGCAGCCCTTGAAACGGATAACACCACACTTTCTAAACCTTCGGAGGTTGGTTCTAAAAAAATGGTTCCATCATAAGTACCATAAGTTATTTCTAAATGATCATAATTTTGATGCTCAAAACTCAGTACTGTTTCTGGCTTAAGACCCTTAAAAAAAGCTAGACCAAATTTGTTGGTTATCTTTTTATTCTTTGTGGTACTCTCTTCAATCTCAACACCTTCAATTTCTTTTTGTGTATAAGCATCTACTACCCTAATTTGTTGTGCAAAAGAGCTGATAGAAAAACAACATAAAACAATTAACAATCGAAGCATTATTCAAGAATTTTTGAAAGGATCTCTAAAGACTTTGGTCTTCTAAAAGATGATAAATGTAATTGGTAATATTTTAATAAAATATCTAAAACAATTGCTCTTTGATTTTTACTAAACAACCTTGTTTCTAGTTCATCAAATTTTATGCCCAACGCTTGATTGAAAAGACTTAAAGCTTCACCTTGAATAACATTTGCTCCATTTCTATTTACATACTTCCCTTCACTTAAATCAAAAAAGTAACCTTTTTCTTGATGAGAAGTATCTGGATAAAATCCTAAACATTTTGTTAGCTGAATTAAAAACACGAGATGGAAATTTGCAACATGATTATGATGATCTAACCAAACGATGGTGTTTTCTAAAAAATCAAATAAAACTTCATTCTCTCCTTCCTCTTCGCTGATGATTGAACTTAAAAATTCTGATACAAAAAAGACAATAGACTGTTTAATTAAATCTACGTGAAGTGTTAAAAAAGGATGTAATACTCTTGCTTCTGATATACTGTTTAAACTTCCTTTATTATTATGAGAAGCATTTATTTGAAGGATAGATAATGGAAAAAACAAAGACTTATTGACCTTTCCTTTTTTTCTTTTTAAAATACCTTGTAACAAATACGATTTTAAGCCGTCTTGATGAGTGTAGCACTTTACAATAAGACTACTATCACCATACTTAACAGCACTAATAACAATTGCTTTGGTGTTAACTTGCATTAATTTACAATGGCAATTTTAGTTGTTGTACTTTCTGAACCATCTGCTTTTGACAACAAAACAATGTACACTCCAGATACAACAGGGTTTCCTCTTAGGTTTGTTTTGTTCCAAACAATTTTACCTCCAAAAGATTGATTAGATTGGTTTACATTAGTTTCGTAAACCAACTTACCAGACACATCCATTATTTTTACGTTAGTACCATCAGGAATACCGTTTCCATCTTTGGCTACAATCGTAATATTTTCATGTCCAACTTGATTTCTAATTGCAGGGTTAGGATAAGCAATGATAGGAGTAATACTAGTTCCAAAAGGTTCGTTTTTACTATTATAGGACAACATTCCTTTTTCAGTGACCATATAAATTTCCCCTGTAATTTCATCTAACTCTAAATCTATTACTATATTATCAGGTAATGGTGAGTTTGATGTATTAAAAATATTATAAGTTGTTTGTCCATCCGAAGAAGTTTGTATAACTCCCGCTCCTTGGGTAGCAAACCATTTATTACCTGCTAAATCTATAATAATATCATTTACTTGAGTGTCTGCCAACAATTCTCTAGCCGCACCGTTTTCTTCAATAATAAGTGTATTAGCGGGTCTTTTTGTAGCACTATACAAATTATCATAATCATCAAACACAACTAATCCTAGACCAGTTCCAATCCAAACTCTATCGTTTTCATCAGCAACCACAGAAAAAACATAATTAGATTTTAACTGTCCTTTATTTGCTTGATCATTTAAAACTGTTATTTCTCTTTTACTTTCGTCAGAAACTGGATCGGCATTAAAAACAAACAGCCCTGTTCTTGCAGTAGCTGCATAAACATTATTATTACGATCTACATACATTTTATTAAACCCTCTAACAAACCCTTCACTACCACCAATATCAGGAAATGTAATTTTTGTTTCCCATCTATCAACATCATTTTTTTCACCATTATACCTTGAAAAAAACTTATTATCTACTGCACTAGAATTTGCTGTCCATATCATATTATTTTTATCAATAATCATATTTCCAACAAAAGCCTCTCCAGAAATATAGTGTCCTGGTAAAATATTATTAGTATTATTTTTTACCCATCGTTTAACGAAATTAAAATCATTTAACTCTGTAACTCCGTCTCTAATACTCGCAATTAAAACCCTAGAACTATCAAAAGGATCAACAATTATCTTTAAATAGTCTTTTTTACTACCAATTTCATTATTTTTTAAATAATTCCATGTTCCATTTACAAAATAATCGACACCTCTATATCGGTTTAACCCATTATAAGATGGATTAAAACCTCCATAAGAAATCCATTTTTGACCATTACTTACAGTAATGCTAAAAATATCATTTGCAGAAGGACCATCAGGGTGTAATTCTGTATAATTTACCTTATCAGTTAATGGCGTATTTAAAATCCCAAAATTGGTTGTATTTACATAAACTTCATTATTACTAATAATTGCTTTTGTAGTTGTAAAATTATAGTTCGCTGCTGAAGATAAATTTACTTGGTCTGTTTTTGTAAAAGTTGAAGTTTCATATAAAGTTACCAAATTAGACATGGTAATGATTAATTCACTTGATGATGGATTAAAATTTATGTTTAAAATATTATTAGATTCGCTTATAACACTTGTTGTAGGATTTGTTATTTCAAAAACACTAGATCCTTTTGTAAAATAAACCTCGCCATTTAAATTTAGTAAACCGGTTATGTTACCAGAAGTTACTTGTGTCCAATTATTAAAAATTATTGGATTTAAGCTTAAATCTATTTTATATAAACCATTGTTTGTTGCAGCATAAAGAGTATTATTCTCTATTGCGATTTGGTTTACTGAATAAGAACTACTTGAATTACTCAATTTATAAGTATCTCCAAACTCAAAATTTGCTATATCTAACTCAACAATTCCAAAATCCCCAAAAACATATGATTGATTTTGAGCGCTATATACTCCTTTAACAATTTTATCAACCAAAATAAGGTTATCTCTTATTCCCGTTAATGGAACTACCACATTATCATCAGAAATAAGTTCAATTAATCCATTTTCATAACCTATGATAATATTTGATGATATATCGTCAAAAGAAATACTTGAAGTTGTTGTTCCCGACAAACCGTTTACTGAAGAAAATTTTTGAGTATCATCAGTCTCAATATCATATACAAACATTGCATTATTTGATATAGCATACAATTTATTTCCTACTATTGTAAAATCTTTAACGTTATTATATGAATATAAATCTTGCCATTGATTAGAATAATCTCTTTGGGCAAAAACTAAATTTGTAAAACAAAATAGGAAAGCAAATAAATATCTCATTTTCTTCATTACTTATAATTTGGTAATGTAACAAATGTAAAACATAATAAACAAACTAATATTGATTAAGCAACATGAATTATACAGAAATTGAACGTAAGTTTTTAGTAAATAATTTAAGCTTTATAAAAACTAGTTATGATAGCAATCGAATTGAACAAGGTTACTTAAATTCTAACAAAGACAGAGCAGTAAGGGTTAGAATAAAAAACAACAAGGGTTTTTTAACCATTAAAGGAGCTTCTAACGAAAGTGGAACCACTCGTTTTGAATGGGAAAAAGAAATTTTGGTAACAGAAGCCACTCAATTATTAGCCATTTGTGAACCTGGAGTAATCAGCAAGACAAGATATTTGGTAAAATTAAATCAACATACTTTTGAAGTTGATGTTTTTGATGGAGATAACAAAGGATTAATTGTTGCCGAAGTTGAATTAACCTCAGAAAATGAAGTTTTTGAAAAACCTGATTGGTTAGGAAAAGAAGTTACAGGAGAAGTAAAATATTACAACTCACAATTAAGTAAAAACCCATATAAAAATTGGTAATTATTTTATGGTGTGATAATAAATTACAATAAAATGACACAAACTACCTAATAACACCAAAATGTGAAAAATAGCGTGGTTGTATTTTATTTTATTGGCCGCGTAAAAATACGCCCCTATGGAGTAAAAAATCCCTCCCCACAACAACCAACGTTGTCCCCAAAGAGGTAGATTCTGAATTAAAGATTTTAAAAAGAATAAGATAATCCAGCCCATAAAAACATAAGATAATACTGATATTACTTTATATCTACCTATAAAATAAATTTTAAACACAATTCCCAAAATAGCCACCAACCACGAAATTCCAAAAACCAACCATCCAATTTTTCCTTCTAACACCACCAAAGAAATTGGAGCATAAGAACCTGCTATTAAAACGTATACTGCTGAATGATCTAAAATATTAAGATAATATCTTACTTTTTGATTAATTGCACTGTGATACAAAGTAGAAGCTGCATACAAAACCATCATACTAATTCCATAAATAGCATAACTTAAAATAGCTGCTCCACTATTAGATGCAATGGCTTTATACATCAAAAAAGGAAACATAATAAGGCTGAGAAAAAATCCGATGGCGTGAGACCATACGTTCCATTTTTCCTCTAGTGGCTCATAATATGTCACCTTAAAATCCATTTCAAATATTTCTATATAATATACAAAAAACAAGTAGTACTAACAATTGTTAAGTCAACTCATTTGCAAATAAATTACAAGCTTTACTGTATATATTTTTATGAAAGTGTACTTTTGTGCCAAACATTATTTTTTAGAGGAAATGGCAAGAATTTTAACAGGCGTACAAAGTACTGGGACTCCTCATTTAGGAAACTTATTAGGAGCAATTATCCCTGCTATTGAAATGGCAAACAATCCTGAAAACGAATCTTTTTTGTTTATCGCAAATTTGCATTCTTTAACGCAAATTAAAAACAGCGAAACATTAAAACAAAACACATATAGCACAGCTGCAGCTTGGTTAGCTTTTGGACTAGATATTAATAAAACGGTTTTTTACAGACAAAGTGATGTACCACAGACTACAGAGTTAACTTGGTACTTAAATTGTTTTTTTCCATATCAAAGATTAACACTTGCGCATTCTTTTAAAGACAAAGCAGATAGATTAGAAGATGTAAACGCTGGTTTATTTGATTATCCTATGCTAATGGCAGCCGATATTTTGTTATACGATGCAGAAATTGTACCTGTAGGAAAAGATCAATTGCAACATTTAGAAATTACTAGAGATGTTGCTAGTAGATTTAATCATCAAATGGGAGAAACTTTTGTGTTACCTGAAGCTAAAATTCAGGAATCTAGCAAATACGTTCCAGGAACCAATGGTGGTAAAATGAGTAAATCTCAAGGAAATATTATTGATATTTTTCAAGATGATAAAAAATTGCGCAAGCAAGTCATGAAAATAGAAACGGATAGTACGCCTTTAGAGGAACCTAAAAATCCTGATACTTGTAATTTATTTGCCTTGTACAAAATATTAGCTTCAGACGAGCAAATTGCAGAAATGAGAGCTAATTACGAAGGTGGTAACTACGGATACGGACATGCTAAACAAGCTTTTTACGAATTGTTAGTTGATAAATTCTCTGAACAACGTGCCAAGTATAACTACTACATGGAAAATTTAGAAGAAGTAGATAAAGCCTTAGCTATTGGAGCAAAAAAAGCCGGAGCTATTGCTGATGAAGTTTTACAAAGAGTAAGAACCAAAATAGGTTATTAAAACAAAAAAGAGCTGACATTAAAAATCAGCTCTTTTTTGTTTGTTTACAATTGATTAAAAAACCTCAACGTATCTTTTATATGTGTTTCCCAATATACCCATTCGTGTTTTCCTAAAAACTCTTCATAAATATGTGGAATATTAGCTGTTTTTAATTGTTCATGCAAAACTCTGTTGTGCTCAATCAATTCATCGTCTTTTCCACAATCAAATCTAAAAGGAGGTAAAATGGTTTTATTTTTTTGCATAAAACTTATAACAGATTCGTTGTTTACATCTTCTTGCTTATAATTTTCTAAACCTTCTTCTACAAACAACTCCATTTGTGGTAAATCGGTAATAGAGCTATGTCCTGATATTCCTTTAAATATCTGTGGATACTTTGCCCCTATTCTTAACGCTCCATAGCCTCCCATAGAAAGTCCCGAAATATAAACAGGAGAGTTATTTGTTACCTCAGCTATATTCTCTTTTACCGCAGCAATTACATCCTCTGCAATCCATGCTTCAAAATTTAAAGTATTGTGTGGCAAATAAGCAGATCCATCTCCCCACAAACCATCAGAAGGCATGGCAATAATCATCGGTTTAATTTCTTTGGATTCCATCATTTTTTGAGCCGTTCTATGTACGCCTGCCTTTTGAGACCAAATCCATGCACTACCATACACACCATGTAACAAAACAACCAAAGGGGTATTTTCTGATAATTCTACCTTAGGAACAAATAAACAAATGTCTCCTCGTCCTTTTAAGTTTGATGTTTTTACGGTAATAAACCTAAGATTATCCGATTCAAACCTTGGGTCTGATATTTCTGTTGTTCTAAATTTAGATGCCATTTTTAACGTATCTTTAGTACTGTATTTGTTGCTTGTAACTTTTGGGTTGATGTTTTTAAAATCACTTTTCCTTTTTGAGTTGATTGCACAAAAATAACTGCCTGACCATTAAAAAACTTTCTTTTAGGCTTAGACAAATTTTGCATATTGGTAGGATCTCCATTTCCAGAAGCTAAAAATGTGGCAGCTCCACTTACTTCAATATCCATATTGTCATTAAAATGAGGACATAAATTTCCATTTTTATCTACCACAGAAACTACATATACCCCTACTTCTCCTTCTTTAATGGTTTTTATTTCTGGCTCAATAACAATATGATCTGGAGCCCCTGCTGTAACTCTTTTTACCTCTGCTACCTTTTTATTTCTCTTGTTATAAGCCACAATTTTTACTTCTCCAGGCTCATATATCACATCGTCCCAAACAATAGCATAAGCTTTTAATAAATCCCAATTTCCACCACCTGATGCTGGAACATCAATAGTATTGCTTTCAAAGCTTAATTCTTTTAACGGTTTTTTAGTTCTAATCCCATAACTTTTTCCGTTTACAAACAATTCTGCTTTTTCATAAGACGTATAACAAACTACAGGAAATGATTTTACTTTTAATGCCGGCCATGTCCAATGCGGGAAAAAGTGAAGTACGTCTTTGTCTTTTCTCCATTGTGTTTGATATAAATAGTATTTATCTTTTTCCAAACCAACAAAATCAACAGGAGCAAAATAAGAACTTCTTGATTTTGCATTGTGATAAGGTGATGGCTCTCCTAAATAATCATAACCTGTCCAAACAAACTCTCCATAAACCGTTTTGTTTTTTTCTTGTGCTGCAAATTCTTTAAATGGAGGATATCCCCAAGGTACATTAGTGGTTTCAAAATTTCCTGGATCTCCATCAGCGTATACATGTGTATGTAAAGAGTTTCCTCTCTTATTTTTTAAAGTATCAAAAACAACAGGAAACTTATAGCTATTACGAACACTTACAGAACCTCCTGTTTCACTAGCATAAAACTTTAAGTTTGGATATTTTTTACGAATAGCCCCATAAATCCCAGGCTTATAATTAAAAGCAGCTACATCTACCACTTCTGCCATACCACTTTCTAAAGCTCCTTTAGATAAATTAAACCCTGCTGTGGTAGCTCTGGTAGTGTCTACAGATTTAACAATGTCGTGCAAATATTTGGTGATATGATTAGGATCATGGTGATATTGCTCCATAATTTCATTTCCTATACTCCACATAATTACACTTGGATGATTTCTATCTCTTAAAATCATGTCTGTTAAATCAGTTTTTGCCCACTTGTCAAAATGTGTTGCATAACCATTTGTAACTTTTCCTATTTGCCACTCATCAAAAGCTTCGTCAATAGCTAATAAACCTAAAGAATCACAAATTTCTAGAGCTTCTGGTGCTGGTGGGTTATGAGAAAAACGAATAGCATTTACCCCCATTTCTTTCATTTTTAACATTTGTCTTAAAAACAATTCTTTATGAAATGCTGCTCCAGTAGGTCCTAAATCGTGATGCATGTTTACTCCTTGGAATTTTATTTTTTTATCATTTAAATAAAATCCATCTACTTCAAAACGTATATTTCTAATTCCAAAAGTGGTTACATACGTGTCAATTTCTTTTTTTCCTTGTAAAATAGTCGTTTTAAGTTGATACAAATTTGGGTGTTCTAAACTCCACAAATCGGGTCTAGAAATTTTAAACTCCTCGTTTAACAAAGTATTTCCCTGGATATTAACTTGTTTTTCTGTGGAGCTAACTTCTTTCCCTTTTGCATTAAAAATTTGATTTTTAACCGTATAATCTCCATTTCCTAACAACTCTAAATTCAACTTTGCAATGGCTTTTCTTTTAGTAATTACTGGAGTTGTTACAAAAGTTCCCCAAGTTTTTACATGTGTTTTATTGGTTTTAATTACCGATACTTTTCTGTACAAACCTGCTCCGGGATACCAACGTGATTGACTGTTAAAATTCTCTAACCTTACTGCAATACTATTATTTCCTTCTTTTAAAAACGGTGTAATATCAAAATAAAAAGAAATGTATCCAAAAGGTCTTTCGCCAACATATTGCTCGTTTACATAAACTTTTGCATTACTCATGGCTCCATCAAAAAGTAATTGAACCTTTTCTTTTAACGCTGCTGATGACATTTGATAATGAGTTCTATACCACCCAATACCCACATACGGCAAAGCTCCACTTCTACCTGCTCTGTATTTTGGTTTAGATTCTCCATCTTGCACCACCATGGTTAATTGCAAATCATTGGCAAAATCAAAATCTCCTTTAACCGCCCAATCGTGTGGTATGGTTACTTGCTCCCAATCTGCATCATCAAAATTTTCTTGAAAAGCAGCTCCATAATCATATTGAGAAAACTTCCAATTTTTTAACAATTCTACTGTTCTACTTTGAGCCATCACAATATTAATAGAACAAATAAGTATAAAAATGGTTGTATATTTTTTCATGAATTAGGATTTCAAAATTTATTATTTTTTAAGATCTACAGCGTATATAGTAGTTGGCTTCCTTTTAATTAAAAGTAATCACCCCTTTTGCATTCTTACCACTTAACATATCATCAAAAGCTTGTTGTAAATTATCTAGTGTATAAGTGTTGGTAATCATTTCGTCTAACATCAAATCTCCTTTGTCATACAATGCCTCTAGTTTAGGAAAATCTACCTCTGGCCTAGCAGCTCCATACAAAGGATTGATGTATTTTTTATCCCACTCAAACAAACGCATGTCTACGGTAATTTCTTCTTCAATACCACTTACCTGAACGGCAGTTCCTGCATTTCGTATCATGGCCAAAGGAGCAACTCCTAAAGCAGGTACAGCAGTACATTCAAAAGCAAAATCGGCACCTCTTCCATCGGTCATTGCTTTTACAATTTCGGCAGCTTGCATCAAACCTTTGTCATTTTTATCAGCTAAAATCACATCCGTAGCACCAAAATCTTGAGCCATTTTTAATCGATTTTCATTGATGTCTATGGCTATAATTTTGGCAGCACCAGATATTCTAGCAGCCTGAATAACGTTTAAACCAACACCACCAGTTCCCAATACCACTACCGAACTACCCAGAGTTACGTTAGCTGTATTAAAAACAGATCCACAACCAGTCATCACTCCACAACAAACAATAGAGGCAGACTCAAAAGATAGTTTTTCACTACGTTTTTTTACTACTGCTGATGAACGAACCAAAGTATATTCTGATAAAGTTCCAATATTAAAAGAGCGCTCAATAGGCTTTTCGTTCCACGTAGTTCCTTCTATGGCCACATGTCCGCCAGGTAATTTACCAGCATGGTTGGCAATTACAGGAGAATTGCTTTCACAAATATGTTGATTTCCCTCTTGACATTGAAAACAAGTGTAACAAGGCGTTGCCCAGTTTAAAATTACTTCATCACCAATCTTTACATTTTCTACATCTTCACCAATTGCCTCAACAATTCCAGCTCCTTCATGACCTAAAACAATTGGCATTCCCCAAGTTAACGAATCGTGATCTGTATGACACAAACCAGAAGCTTTCATTTTTACTAAAACCTCATCTTTTTTAGGTTGTTGTACCTTAATATTTTCAATTGTAAATTTTCCGTCACCAATAGAAATGGCTGCTTTACATTCAATTACGCTCATCTAACTTAATTTTTACTAGTTCACTACTATAGACTTTAAATCTATTTCTGGATTGACTAATTTATCTTTATCTATAATTGTTTTTGTTTTGATGTATTTGGTAGCAAACACATATGCTTTTGCATTGTTAACAGCATCTACCGCCAACAATTGTTCTCCTTTAAAATACCAAATAGAAAACTTTTTATCTTCTTCTTTTCTTACTACGGTATTATCAAAACCTTGCGACAATCCTACAATTTGCAATTTCACATCATATTGATCGGACCAAAACCAAGGTATGGCATTATAAACCGTTGGTTTTTCACAAATATTTGCAGCAGCTACTTTTGCTTGATCTACGGCATTTTGAACAGATTCTAATCGCACATAAGTATTATACATTGTGTTATAGTGATAACTACAATCTCCAATAGCATAGATTCCTTCTTCTGATGTTTTTGCAGTGGTGTCAACTTCAATTCCATTGTTAATGGTCAACCCAATTTCAGAAGCCAATTCTGTATTTACTTTTATTCCTACCCCAACAATAACCATATCTGCTTTGTAGGTTGAACCATCGGAACAAACAACAGTATTTTGATGGTTCTCTGTTTTAATTTCTGTAACTCCTTTGTTTACACAAATTTCAACATTATTGGCTTGATGAAGTTTGGTGAAAAATTCTGATAAATAAGGAGTTGTTACACGTGCTAAAACTCTTTCTTCTCGCTCCAAAACAGTAACATCAGCTCCCAATTTTTTTAATGATGCAGCAGTTTCTAAACCAATATATCCACCTCCAATTACCACAATTTTCTTTTCTTGACTGGCATGAAAAGCTTGGCGAATGTTAGCTACATCATTGGCATTACGTAGGGTAAAAATATTATTAGCCTCATTAATTCCTTTAATTGGAGGCACAAAAGCCCTAGCTCCTGTGGCAAATACCAATACATCATAATTTTGAGAAGTTCCATCCTCTAAAACCAATACTTTGTTTTCTTTATCAACACGAGCAACTCCTAGTCCTAATGCCAAAGAAATATTTTCTTTCTCGTAACTTTCAATAGGTTTTAAAAAATTATTCTGAATACTATCTTCTAGCTCTAAATATTTTTTAGATAAGGGCGGTCTATGGTAAGGAGTTGTGTTGTCTTTATCAAACAAAATAATATCCCCTTGCCAACCTTCTTTACGCAAAGAAAACGCAAAATTTACTCCAGCATGGCTCGCGCCAATAACAACGCATATTTTGGTGTTTGACATGATTAAATTAATTATTTAGCAACGGTTAATTCTACTCCATCAATGGCTTCAGAAATTTCTATTTGACAACACAAACGACTAAATTCATTTGCATCATCTGCTAGTTCTAACATATCTGTTTCTATTTCGCTAGCTACCCCTACTTTTTCCATGTCTGATGCTGCTACAAATACGTGACAAGTAGCACAAGAACATACACCTCCACAATCTCCATCAATTCCACTTACCCCATTGTTTACTGCTAATTGCATTACATTTCCAGAAGTTCCTTCTAAAGTTACTTTCTCATTATCGCTAGTAATAAAAGTTATTTTTGCCATAATTTTTCTTTTATAATATTCTTGTTAGTTTTAGTATTTATTAAATTTTACAGTGATTGAATTGTATCCTACTTTTCGGTTAAATTCACCCAATTCTTCAATATTTTCATCTGTATCTACAATATCAATTGTAGCCACTTTGTTCGCTAAAATTTCTAATAAAGTTCTCATAATCTGACGTGCATGAGTAGCTCCCAAACAATTATGTGTTCCAAATCCAAAACTTACATGTGGATTCATTTTTCTGTTAAAATCTACTTCGTTTGGATTTTCAAAAACAGTTGCGTCTCTGTTTGCAGATGCCCAACATAAAGAAACTCTTGTATTTGCTTTTACAGCATGTTCGCAAACCTGAGTATCTTCTGTAACCACTCTACCCATATGTGTTAATGGAGCAAAATAACGAATCAACTCTTCTACAGCATTGTTAATCATTTCTGGATTTTCTTTAATGGCCTGTAAAGATTTAGGATGCTCTGCAAAATAAGCGATTGAGTTTGTTAACGCATTGATAACAGTATCTCTACCTCCTGCAAAAGTTAAAATCATGATTCCTTTTACCTCTTCGTGTGTTAATTTGTTACCATTAACTTCAGAATTTAGTAGTACCGAATACAAGTCTTCTCCTGGATTTTTAGAAGCTTCTATTATTTTTTCATCAATGTAATTGTATAAAACATTGGCTTTGTCTGCATCTAAACTTTCCCCCTCGCTTCTAAACACATGTGTTCCCCAAGAAATCCACGTTTCTGATTCTGAAAAAGGAGTATTTAATAATAAGGTTAAAGCTCTAGACTGCAGTTTTAAAGAAAAATCTCTTACTACCTCAACTTCGTCTTTATTTAAAACTTCATTGACCAGAGTTTCTATTTGAGCTGCTAATTTTGCTTGATATTCTTCTCCATTTGGTCTTTTAAACCATCCATCTAACAAATTTCTAAACTCTTTGTGTAATGGAGGATCTACCTCAAAAGGAATTTGTCTTGTATCTCTAATTGCTACTTCTGATGGAATCACAATACGTCCAACTTCATCACCTCCTGACTGAAAGGTTTTCCAGTTATGAGCTGTTTTTCTAACATCCTTATGTCTTAATAAAATAGTAACAGGATCGTTTTGATCATCCATGTTTCCATATCCTTTTTCTACTCTCGCTTTTTCAAACGGATCTGAAATTTTACTTTTTTCCATCATCGTGTCAAAATATATTTTACAAAGTTGATGTAATTATTTCTTGAAAATTTTTCTGATATTGCATATAAGTTGAACTATATTAACTTATATATCGACTTTTAAACCAAAACTGTAAATACAATCTATTTTGAAAGCCATAAAAGAACAGATAAATCAACCATTTGATAGTTCATTCACCATTAATGAATTTGAACAACCTTATTTTGATTCCCCTTGGCATTTCCATACAGAGTATGAACTTACCTACATAAACAAGGGCTACGGAACTAGATTTGTGGGTACAAATTCAGAATTATTTAAAGAAGGAGATTTGGTTTTAATAGGCTCTTTGGTTCCTCATTATTGGAGATGTGATAATGATTTTTACCATCAAGAAAATTTAAAATCTCACAGTATTGTTATTCAATTTAAACCTGAACTATTTTTTAACAATCCGCTGCCAGAAATGAAGAACATTCATTTACTGCTTAAAAAATCGGCAAGTGGCATACAGTTTAAAAAAAGCAAAAAATATAAAGATGATTTTTTTGAATTGTTACAAAAAGGAGGATTAGAACAATTGTTTTTATTGTACAAATTGTTAGACAAACTAAGCTTAGATAAAAATCAGAAAACCCTTTCTATTACACAAGATTCACAGTTATATCA
The DNA here is from genome assembly GCF_001697185.1 of Wenyingzhuangia fucanilytica. GTDB lineage: Bacteria > Bacteroidota > Bacteroidia > Flavobacteriales > Flavobacteriaceae > Wenyingzhuangia > Wenyingzhuangia fucanilytica. Next base: position 3,249,020 of record NZ_CP014224.1, read on the forward strand.
GGCAAAAGACAGTAAAATATTTCAGGAAGTTATTAATTATATTTTCGCAAATCTGAACAATGATATTTCTTTAGAAACTATTTCTAATAAAGTGCATATGTCTACCCCTGCATTTTGTAGGTATTTTAAAAGTAGAACTAAAAAAACATTTACTGAATATGTAAATAATCTTAGGGTTATTCAAGCAGCAAAATTATTAATAGAAACTGACTTGAGTATTTCTCAAATTTGTTTTGATTGTGGCTACAATAGCTTAAGCTATTTTAATAGACAATTTAAAAAATATAAAAAAATGGGGCCAAAAGAGTATAAAAAACTCTATAAAGAATAAAAAAAGCACCTTAATAAGGTGCTTTTTTATGTTTGTTACGGAGCTGGATTGGGTTGTAATTTTTGAATTTCATCAATTTTAGTTAATACCTCATCAGATAATTCAACATCTATAGAAGCAATATTTTCTTGTAATTGCTCAATTTTTGTTGCTCCAATAATATTAGCCGTTACCCATGGTTGATGATTTACAAATGCCAAAGCCAAATGTGTTAAACTCAAACCTAATTCTTTGGCTAAATTTGCATATTGCTGGGTTAAAAAAGCCGACTGCTCACTATTGTATCTAGAAAACTGAGGATATTTATTAACTCTATCGTTTTCTGTAGCATTTCCGCCCTCTAAATACTTTCCTGATAAAACACCAAAAGCCAAAGGAGAATAAGCTAATAAACCTACTTCTTCTCTCATTCCAACCTCAGCCAAACCAACTTCGTAAGTTCTGTTTAACAAAGAATATGGATTTTGAATGGTTTTACATCTGGTTAAATTATTTTGATCTGATTCTTGTAAATGCCTCATCACTCCCCAAGGCGTTTCATTAGACAATCCGTAGTGGCGAATTTTTCCTTGTTTTACCAAATCATCTAAAGCAGAAATGGTAATATTTATGTTATCAACCCATTCATTTTCAGCCTCATGTTTGTAATTTAATTTTCCGAAAAAATTGGTTTTTCTGTCTGGCCAATGCAATTGATATACATCTATATAATCCGTTTGTAAACGTCTAAGATTATTTTCTATAGCACCGTGAATCAATTCTTTAGAAAATTGTTGAGGCTCTCTAATATATGATAAACCAGGATTTGGACCTGTAACTTTGGTAGCCACGACCAAATCTTCTCTTTTTTGATCTTTTAACCAAGAACCAATAAATCTTTCTGTGCTTCCTTGAGTTTCTTTTCTACCAGGAACAGAATACATTTCTGCTGTATCAATAAAATTAACACCTTTAGAAACCGCAAAATTTAATTGTTCGTGTGCTTGTGCCTCGGTGTTTTGTTCTCCAAACGTCATGGTTCCTAAACAGATTTTAGAGACTTTAATATCTGTTTTTGGAATATGGGTATACTTCATCTTAATTGTTCATTTTAAGTCATTAAAGCTACATAAAAAAAAGCGCTTCGAAAATTCGAAGCGCTTTAGATTTTATTTCTAAAAGTATGTTAACTTTTCTTAAGCATCTTGTAAAGCTGCAATACCTGGTAAGGTTTTTCCTTCCATGTATTCTAATAATGCTCCACCTCCAGTAGATACGTAAGATACATCATCACCAAAACCTAAGTTGTTGATTGCTGCAGCAGAATCACCACCTCCAATTAAAGAGAATGCACCACCTTCTGTAGCTTCTTTTACTGCTTTAGCTACCTCAATAGTACCTGTTGCATATAAAGGAATTTCTGAAACTCCCATTGGTCCATTCCAAATAACTGTTTTAGACTCCTTAATTATGTTAGAGAAGTGCTCAATGGTTTTTGGTCCAATATCAAAACCTTCCCATCCATCAGGAATTTGTCCTCTTAATACTACTTGAGTATTTGCATCATTAGAGAAAGCATCACCTAATAAGTTATCAATAGGGAAAATTAACTTAACTCCTTTTGCTTTTGCTTTTTCTTCTAATTCTAAAACGTAGTCTAATAAATCATTTTGGCATAAAGAGTTACCAATGCTTCCTCCTTCTGCTTTTGCAAAAGTATAAGACATTCCTCCACCAATAATAATGTTATCAGCAACGTCTAATAATTTTTCAATAATTAAAATTTTATCAGAAACTTTTGCTCCACCCATAATAGCAGTAACAGGTTTAACACCACCTTTTAATACCTTATCAGCGTTTACTAATTCAGCTTCTATAACCAAACCAGCTAATTTATCTTTAAAGAATTGAGCTACAATAGTAGTAGATGCATGAGCACGGTGAGCAGTACCAAAAGCATCGTTTACATAAACATCACCTAATTTAGATAATTGCTCAGAAAAAGCTAAATCACCTTTAGTCTCTTCTGCAAAGAAACGTAAGTTTTCTAATAATAAAACTTCACCTGGTTGTAAAGCAGCTACAGCAGCTTCTGCCTCTGCACCAACAGTTGCAGCTACAAATTTAACTTCTACTCCAATAATTTCTGAAGCTGTTTTTACTATATGTCTTAAAGAAAATTGATCTTCAACTCCTTTTGGGCGTCCTAAGTGAGACATTAATACAGCAGCACCTCCATCTTCTAAAATTTTGATGATTGTTGGCTTAGCCGCTTTTAATCTTGTTGTATCTGTTACATTAAACTCAGCGTCTAAAGGAACATTAAAATCTACTCTTATTAAGGCTTTTTTGTCCTTAAAGTTAAAATCATTGATTGTTTTCATATGTCAAATCTAAGTTGATGGATTACAAATATAATGCTTGCTACTTATTTTAAAATTAGTAAAGGATGAAATTAACTAAAACGTTTTAATTATTATAAATATATAAGCACTGATTATTAAAATTGTAAATTTGAAATTCTTTTAAAGGAACTAAATCTTATGCTATTTAACCATCTTATTGGGCAACAACACATTATTAATCACTTAAAAAGAACGGCTGATACCGGTAGAATTGCACATGCGCAACTATTTGTTGGAGCCAATGGTGTAGGAACTTTAGCTGCTGCAATAGCCTATGCACAATATATTCTTTGTAATAATGATGACGCTTGCAATGTAAGAGTTGCTAAATTACAGCATCCTGATTTACATTTTGCTTTCCCTACTGCGGTGAACGAAAATGTAAAAAAACATCCGGTAAGTAAATTGTTTTTAGATGAGTGGAGAACTTTTATAAAGGAGCATCCATATGGTAGTTTATATCAATGGTATCAACAATTAGGGATAGAAAACAAACAAGGGCAAATTGGAGTTGATGAAGCCGAAGAAATTGTAAAATCTTTAAAGTTAAAATCTTACGAAGGAGGATATAAAATTATGATTATTTGGATGGCAGAAAAAATGAACAATGCTGCTGCCAATAAATTGTTAAAATTAATTGAAGAACCACCTGCAAAAACCATTTTTTTATTGGTTGTAGAACATCCGGAACAATTGATTAACACGATTTTATCTCGTTGTCAAATTTTAGATTTTCCTTTATTAAGCGAAGAAAATATTGCAGAGGCTTTAATTGAACGTGAAAATTCTTTTCCTGCCGAAGCTCAAAAAATAGCGCATAGAGCAGAAGGAAGTTATCAAAAAGCATTAGACCTTTTAAAAAGTGAGGGAAATGATTTAGAGTTTGAACAACTTTTTATTACTTGGGTACGTGCTGCATTTAAAGCCAAAGGAAACGCCAGTGTTATTCAAGATTTAATTGCTTGGTCTGATACTATTGGAGCTATGGGGCGTGAAAAACAAAAACAATTTTTAAATTTTTGCTTGCAATTTTTTAGACAAGCACTTTTGTTTAATTATGGAGCCAAAGACTTGGTTTTTTATGAACCTCAAACCAGTGGATTTAGCATAGAAAAATTTGCTCCTTTTATACACAGCGCCAACATAGAAGCTATTAATAACGAACTAAATGATGCTATTTATCATATAGAAAGAAATGGAAATGCAAAATTAATTTTGTTAGACACTTCTATTAAATTAACAAGGTTGTTACACGCTAAAGAACAAGAACTAAATTCTTAGGAAACTTGTTGTTTAATAGGATGGGTTCCAAATCTTTTTTTGTATTGATTAGCAAAATAAGAGGTATGTAAAAATCCTACTTTTAAAGACAATTCTTTTAAAGAAAGATTGCTGTTTTGTTCAACAATTTTTCTTGCTTCTAACAATTTAATTTCGTTGATAAACTCATTAGGAGTTAATCCCGTTTCCATTTTTACTTTTCTGTAAAAAGTACTTTTAGAAATATTAAAATGTTCTGCAATTTCTATTTGATTTAATTTTGGATCATCGCAATTTTTAACAATGTACTTTTTTAGTTTTAGAACCCATTTTTGATTTTCTTGAATTTCTAAAGTAGTTACCTCTTCTTGCTGAACAAAAAGATTTCTGTTATGATGATTTTTTAAGATATTTTGAATTCTAACTAAAAGCTCATCTTTATCAAAAGGTTTGCTTAAATAGTCTGCTATACCCAATTTTAGAACTTGAAGTTTACTATTATAATCGCTCCTTGCCGTTAGCATTAATGTTGGAATGATGATATTGTTTTTATTCATATACGTAATCAATTCAAAACCATCCATTTTAGGCATCATATAATCTGTAAGTAAAAAATCAATTTTTTTCTTTTTTAATTTCTTAATGGCTTCTTCTCCATTTTCGGCTTCAAAGCAGTTATAACCTATCAACAATTCTTTTAAATAGTTTCGCATTTCAAAAGAATCATCAACTATTAAAACTGAAATATTTTTATCTGTTTGCGCATTACTTTCTTCAAGAATTAAAGGCTTTTGATCAATTTCCTTTTTTGGTATTAAAACTTTATTTTCTCCTTTTACACAAGGAAAAATTAAAGTAAAAACAGATCCTTTTTCTGGTTGACTAGTTACTTTAACATCACCCTCTAATAGATTTACAATTTCTTTTGTAAAAGCCAGTCCTACTCCACTTCCTCCTGTTTTATTAAAATCGTTATTTACCTGATAAAACCTATTAAAAATTTTGTGAAGATTACTCTTATCAATTCCAATTCCAGTATCAGAAACACTTAATTTAATCTTATTGTCTTTTTTAATCAGTTTTACAATTACCTCTCCTTTTTTATTGGTGTATTTATAGGCGTTTAAAATTAAATTATTGATGGCTCTTTCTAAATACAAAGCATCGGCAAGTATATAACAGTCATCTGTTGTGAGTAAACAATTAAATGTGATCTTTTTTTGATCAAATAAAGAATCAAAAGAAGTTTGAAGTTTAAGCATCAATTTTTTTAAATCAATCACTTCTTTATGTAGTGTAAAATTGTCATCACCCATTTTAGAAAGGTCGATTACATCATCTACAATTTTTTGAATATTGCTGATTTGTTGGTTTATTTTATGCTTAACCGTATCAAGATCTTTTGTATCATAAAAATTATCAACTTGTCCTTTAATAAGTGTTAACGGTGTTTTTATTTCGTGAGAAATATTAATAAAAAATTGTGATTGAAATTGATTTACTTCTTCTAATTCTAAAGCTTTTAATTCTAATAATTTCTCATTTTTAGAATTGTTAGACTTAAAATAGTAAACTAAAAAAAAGACAACAGTAAACAATACAAGAGAGAAATAATCATCTTGTAGATATTGATTTGGATAAAAATTAAAAATTTTATTAGGTAGTATAAATCCCAAATAAGAAGCAACAAAACCAATAGTGATTAAAAATTTGTTTTCTGTAAAAATTAAAATGATTGGAGGTACAAACAAAAAGAAATACTCTGCATATCTACCAGGAGATAAATAATTAATAAACATAGTGTTTAATACAAAAACCAAACTTATAAAAAAGATTATGGCTGTTTTTTGTTTCTTTTTGTAAACAAAAAACACTACAAATAAAAGTCCTAATAAAATGAGTAAATGGCCTATTAATAAAGGGGTCTTTTTATACAATACTATTATTACAAATATTGATATTATGGTTTGAATAGCCCAAACCAAGCTAAAAATTAACAATAATCTAATCCTTTTTTGGTCAGTTTTAGAAAAATTATTGTAATTTAATAAAGAGCTTATAAAGGGAGGTCTTTTGATAATCATTGATTTAATAGACATTAAGAACTGGCAAAAATAACAATTCCTAAGACCTATACTCTAAAAAAAATAACATTTATCATTAAATTTGAAACGTTTGTGCGCATTATTGGTCTATAATTGACATATGGAAGCCGTTAATTTGCATTATAAATAATGTAGATGTTTATACAAAAAAAGTGTCCTATTTGTGAATCAGAAAAAAACACTAAAGTACCTAAAAAAGGTGTTTTAAGACTTTTATTCTTTTTTGATTTATACAACTGTAGACACTGTAAAAGCAGATTTTTATATTCTAAAATACTTAACAAGAGTTATTAATAGTATTTGAAAAAGAGAGATTTTACAGCCCCAATCGGTTTACTTTGATAGTTTTCTTTAATAGGTTATTCTTTTATAAGTTAGGTTGGGGCTTCTTAAAAATTTAGCCTAAATAATAAATTGGGAACAAATCCTAATGATATTTTATCTGTTTCTACCAATACTTCTTTTTCTGTTCTGTTAGGACCTTGACCAGTTATTATTGTTTCAATTTCATAATCTCTGCTAAGAATATTTCTTTTTCCTAAAATATTTTGAAGTGTTAATCCTAACTGACCTTTAATTTTTTTATTAGCATCAAAATAAAATTTATATCCGGCAGAAAAATCTAATCTTTTATAGTTTGGTAATCTTTCGGAATTTAATTCGTTAAACACAATTCTTAATTTATTGTTATTGTTTAACTCTGCCGTTTTAACTGTGTAGGGAATTCCAGAACGAAATCTCCATCCTAAGGATAATTCTAATTTTTTAATGTTATAGTTGTGTGACCATATTAAACTATGTGGCGTATCAAAAGAACCGTTAAAATCATTGTTGTTGTTTAAATTCTCAAAATGATAAATACTTTTTGATAAAGTATAACTAACCCAAGTATTATAATTATTCCAATCTTTTTTAATTAACAAATCAAGTCCGTTAATTTTATTGCTTCCACTAAAATACTTTTGCGCTCTTGTTTTTTGATCAAACAAAAACAAAATACCATCAATGTTTTTGTTATAAAGTTCTACATCTAAAGTCCAACCATTTTTTTGATAATCTGCCCCAATACTAGTTTGAAAACTTTTTAATACAGGAAAGTCATTTTTATTAGCCAAAGCCCAAAAACGATCGAACAAACCGCCTAAACCATCGTTTCTAAAATCTATAACTTGTGAAATTGATTGATGTTTTAATTCTGTTGAAAACTTAAAGTTTAAATATTTATTGGTTTTGTAATTTATATTAAACCTAGGCTCTATAAAACTTTTAGCAACACTACTAAAATGTTGCCATCTTAAACCTAAATTAATAATCCAATGATTGTTTGTATTGATTTGATATTCTGAAAAAAGCGCATAATTATTAGCTTTTCCGCTAATATTGTCTTCAATAGCATCTTCTTGAATGGAAGTATCTCTTTTAAAATCATATGCCAATTTTGAATGACTAAACTGAGCTCCAAACTCCCAATTATTGTTGTTTTTAGTTTGTTTTACAAAAGAATATTCGGCACTGGTTTCTTGTACAGTATTGTCTTTATCAAACAAAACATTTTCTTGACTTCCGTTAGCTCTATTTATTAGTCTTGAACCATCGTAAATTTTAGAAAAATCTGTTTTACTAAACGCAATTGTATGCACTCCTTTTTCTATTTCTCCCAACTCCCAATCAACATGAAAACCTTTGTTTTCTATAACAATATCATCACTTAAAATTTGTTGAGTTCTTAAATTTTCGCCTTTAAAAGTTAAATCGTTAAGATTGTACAAATAGCTAAATGATAATTTGTTTTTTGAATTCGGTGCTACAATAATTTTAGAGTGATAATCTTGATAAAAAAAATCGTTTTCTGCATTGGTAATTCTTAAATTTTCTTGATCTAATCCATCGGAAATTTTACTGTTCTGAAAAGCAACTTTTGCATATTGTTGATTGGTAATTGTATTGGCAACATCTGTAAAAGATCTGCGTGCAGAAAAAACAAATCCTACTTTATTATTAAACAAAGGAGCTTTTATAAAAAAATCGGCATGGGTTAAAGTACTCCCAAAACCGGCTGATAATTTATTGGGTGTGTAATCATCGGTACTAATATCTAAAACCCCTCCAACATTGTTACCATACTTAGCGTGAGTTCCAGAACGATATAGTTTTATATTATTGGTGATATACGGATTAAAAGCAGATATCAACCCAAAATAATGTGAAAAATGATACATTTTCATTCCATCAAAAACCACTAAATTTTGATCGGGAGTGCTCCCTCTAATATGAATACCCGAAGCGGTTTCATCTGGACTTTGAACTCCAGGAATTAATTGTAAAGATTGTAAAACATCTGGCTCTATAACACCAGGTAAAATTCCTGTTTTTTTAGGGTTGATGACTATGCTTCCATCATTTTTTTTGTTAAAACCAGTAGTTAAATAATCTGTAATTACAACTTCTGATAATTGATGTACTTCTTCAGTTAAAAAAATATTTTTGCAATCTGAATTAAAATCTTTGACCAAAATTTTTAGGGTATGATATCCTACACCTTTTATAACAATGATATCATCTTCTAAAACATCTTTAATTTCAAACTTTCCTAATTGATTTGTTACAACGGTTTTATCATCAAAATAAACGTTTACAAACGCTAATGTTTCTTTAGTTTTTTCGCTAAATACTACACCACAAATGTTTTTTGTTTTGTTGTTTTTATTTCTGATGATATAATTTTCATCATCAATTTTTTCAAAAATCAACTGGGTTTGTAAAGACAAACTAATTAAGGTAGCCTTTAAATCTGTTTCAGAATCAAACTGAATATGGTTAAACTGCCTAACTTGATTTTCGTTATAAGAAAAATCAATATTATATGTTTTAGACAATTGATTTAATACTTGCTTTAAACTTCTGTTTTCTTGAGAAAAAACAGCAACTGTAAACAGATAAAAAATCAATAAAAACTTTTTCATATTATTCAGAAATCGTAATAACGTCTTTGTTTATAGCGTAATTGATATTCATAGGTTTACAAATCACTTTTACCGCTTTTTCTAAATTATTTGTAACTAGTTTTCCTGAGTAAAGTTGTGACAAATCAATCCCATTATTTTTAACTTTTACTTTGTAAACATTTTCTAAATCTTTAAAAACAACACTTAAAGGCACTGCATTGTATTGATAATTATTTGTTACCCAATTAGGTTCTGTGCTGTTGATTTGATAATTCTCTTTTTTATTTTCTAAAAACTTTACTCCTTTACCTGGAGTTAATACAGATTCGTACTTGCTATTTTTAACATTTACTTTTCCTTCGTAACACTCTACAGCCAAATAATTTTTTAAAGTTTGTACATTAAATTGGGTTCCTAAAACGGTTACAGTTCCTTGATTTGTACAAACAGAAAAATTAGATCCTTTTTTTACTTTAAAATATCCTTCCCCCTCTAATTCCAAAGTTCTGTTTCCTTTTTGCCATTTTTTTTCGCTAAAAGTAAGTGTAGAGTTTCCATTTAATCTAACTTCAGATCCATCGGGTAATACATAGGCTAATTGCTCTGCTGTATTACAAATAATTTCTGTTTTGGAAGTCATAAAATAAGACAAACCAAACATTATTAAAATTGCGGCTGCCACACCATAAACCCAATTAGACACAAGCTTACGTACTTTTGGTTTTTGGTTTTTAATTTTTTCTTGAAGATTTTTAAAAGATTGTTCTTCATTAAAATTTGGAACAGTAAACAAAGTGCTTTTCTTAGCTATTTTTTGATACAAAGGATAATCTTCCGATTGTTTAAAATCGGCCAACTCCTCATCGGTCAATTCGTTATTTAACCATCTGGCTAAAAAAGTATCGTCTATTTTATAATTTTGTTTCATCTAGTTTCTTTATATATATAACCAAATACTTAGTTTATACCCTACTCTATTTTTTGATTTTTAGGGATTTAAATATTTTTTCCGATACTTTTTCTAAGTTTTACCAAAGCACCATGCATTCTTTTTTCTACTGCTTTAACAGATATCCCTAACATTTCTGCTATTTCTCTATATTTTTTGCTTTCTATTCTATTTAATAAAAAGACCTCTCTTTCACCAGGAGTTAAATCATCAATAGCCAATTGGAGTTTGTCCATAAACTCTTTTTCTTCTAACAAAAAATCTGGACTTTCTATATTGCTATCATCTTTACTGTTGTGTTGCTCGTATTTTAATTTTACTTTAAAATGAGCCACTTCATTTAAAAACTGATGATTGGCAATGGTATATAAATAAGATTTTGCTTTTTCAAAAATCACCTTTGCACAATTGTTCCAAAGTTTAATAAAAGATTCTTGAACTAAATCATTTGCTCTATCGGCATCACCACATTTAAAGTACATAAAACTGTAAAGAGATTTGCTGTACTTTTTATATATGGATTCATATACTTTAGCTTCGCAAACAGATATTTTTTTAGACATTTAATAAAATAATTAGCTTTAAAGGTAGGGTAATTGTAAAAATAGCGGTTTCAGTTATATAAACCTTAAAAAAATTAAATATCATGAAAATCACAAAAACATTAGTTGCAATACTTTTTTCGGCTAGCATCATGGTTAGCTGTTCAGAAAGCACATCAGACATTAGTACCGAAGACAGCTCTATAACATCATCAGAGGAGTTGACATCAGAAGAATTATCAACAGCTTTAAAAACCGTTATTATTAATTACCCAGTAACTGCCGTTAATGATGATGATACTACCCAAGAAGTTAATTCGGATGAAGAATTAGAAGAAGTTATTACTAGAAATAATAGACCTAATATTGAATTCCCTTTTGATATTACTATTGATGGAGAAATTATTACCATTGAAAATATTAGAGATTTAAAAGAACTTGTTAAAAGGCCAGTACGCAGAAGGCCTCCTTTTAAATTAGTGTTTCCGGTAACAGTTATTAACGAAGATTTATCTACTACAGAAATTGCTGATAGCGAAGCGATGAAAGCTTACAAAGATGGTTTAGATGAAGGAGTAAAACCTACTTTACAATTCCCTATTTCTATTGAAGAAAAAGATGGAACTATTATAGAAATGGCTGATGAAGATGCTTTAGAAGCTTATATTACAGAGCAAAGAGAGGAAATTAAAAATGACAGAGCAGATGCTAACAGACCTCCTTTTAAATTGGTTTTTCCTATAACAGTTATTAACGAAGATTTATCTACTACAGAAATTGCTGATAGCGAAGCAATGAAAGCTTATAAAGATGGTTTAGAAGAAGGAGTAAAACCAACATTGCAATTCCCTATTTCTATTGAAGAAAAAGATGGAACTATTATAGAAATGGCTGATGAAGATGCTTTAAAAACCTATTTACAAGAAAACAGACCAGAAAGAAAAAACAAAGGAAATAGACCTAATAGAAGAAATTAATCACTTTTATTTTTTAAAATTAAATCCCTGCAAAATATACCTTGCAGGGATTTTTGTTTTTAATCACCTTTGTAAAAATTAAAAATATGGTTCTTTCTATTTTATCTTTTTTATTTATTTCTTTTGGATATTCTTTGTTTGAAAAACTAAAAGATAAAAAAGGATATACCTCTTTTTTAGACCATCATTTAAAACAAGAAAAATTAGCCAATTTCTTTTGGTGGTTTTTAGTATTTATAAACAGCATTACTACCCTATTTTTAATTTTAGGAATTTTCTCTTTGATTTTTAATTTTCAGCTATTCCCAATTCTTATTGTTTTTAAAATTTGTGTTCTTAATATTCTAATTTTACTAATTGGTCAAAGAATAGCAGGAGATTTTCAGGGAGCAGCCAATTTGGGAATTTATATGATTTTAACCATTTTAGGATGGTATTTAATTATATGATTATCTACTAAATACTCATTTAAAACAGTTAAATTCTAATTTAAGCAAGCATATTATATTTAAGTACTTTACTTTAGTCAAAAAGTACTTAACCATGAAGAAATATTTTTTTATTGTTTGTTTCCTCTGTTTTTGTCATCATTTTGTGGCACAAAAAATTATTAATAACCCAGATTGTGTTGCTAATAATATAAGTGGTTCTGTTACCAAAATTGAGCTTACTGATAAAGAAACTATTTTACATCTTCATATTAGAGGGAATTTAGGAGGTTGGATTGCCATTCCTAAAGAAACATATATAGAAAACTCAGGAGATGGCGAAAAAAGATTATACATTACTAAAACAGAAGGAATTACTTTAACAGGTAGAAATTATTTTACAAACTCCGACGAGAAAAGGTTTAAACTATATTTTCCTCCTTTACCAAAAGAAATCAAGCAAATAAATTATGGGGAATCAAACGTTGGAGGAAACTGGTTTATTTATAAGTTAGACTTAACCAAAGACGGAAAGAATTTTATCACAAAAAACAACAAGCCTTTTGTGATTGGTAATCCTATGCCCGATAAAATTACCATTACAAAAACAAATAATAAAAACTTAGATATAAAAACGCTTAACACTAGCGATTTACCTAAAGATTTTTTTGGCAATTGGTACGATAAATATGGTACTTTATTAATGATTACTACTCCAGATTATATTGTGTCTGACAACAGAATTAAATACTATTTAAATATTGAAAAAATAGGAACCCACAAATACAAAATACTTACAACATCTAACGCTATTGAAATACTTAGTTTAGATGATGAAACCATAACCATTAGAACCAATAGATTACTTAGCTTACACAAAAAGAAAAACAAACAAAAAGTTCCTGATTTTATCAAAGGAAAATGGACTCACTGGGATGGAGTAAAAGAAATTACAATTACTGATGATTATTTTTACAACAACGATAAAGATTATCATGGAGCTTATAGAGAAACTATTAAAAACAAAATAGATTGGATTGCTAGCTCTGATAACAAAGAAATATTTTGGTTTGTTCTTTATCATCAAGGAGATTATAACATCTATTTTATCAAAAAAATTAATGATGAATACGTTTTACAACCTAGAGGTTTTGCAGATGCCAAATACATAAAAAATTAACATTTAACTCAACATCTTTTGAACCTTAAAAAAGTTTTATTCCCTATTTTGTTAATGCTTTTCCCTATCTATTTATTAGGGCAAAGAGTAAGTTTATTACCTACACATTTTCCAAAAAATATTTATGGAACTTGGATAAATAACAAAACAGATATTAGCCTTATAATTACTCCAGAATATATTGTTATTCAGAATGAACTTTATGGTTACAACGAAATTGTAAAGGAGCAAAACAGTTTAGATTTTACTTGCGTAAACAACTATAACAACGACATAAAATACATCAATATAAATATTTTAGACTCTAATAATATTGTGTTAGATGAAGGTTATAAAATTTCTAAACTCACCAAACTTAACCACAACTTTTCTAAAATAATTCCTAGTATTTTACGAGACTTTTGGTTTAACGATAACAGTAAAATTGAATTAACCAAAAACAAAATTCTTTTTAAAGATCAATCATATAATGTAGATTATGTGGCAAGTTCTAATAAATTCAATTATCAAATAATTATATACAACAACAGCGAATACACTTTATTACATAATTATATTAATGATCATGGACATTTTTTAAATGCAAATTTTTTAAAAACAGAAGTCTACAAAAAAGCTACTTTTTACCAAACTCATAAACGTAAAATTCTAGTTTTTATCCTTTTATTCTCTTTAACTATTGGATATTTTTTAGTTCAGTGGAAAATAAATATTTCTAAAAAAAGAGAAGTAAACAAGCGCTTAATGGTAGAAATGCAATTAAAAAGTATTCGTTCTCAAATGAATCCACATTTTTTATTTAATGCCTTAAGTGCCATTCAAAACCTAATAAACAGAGGTGATAACGAAAAAGCAAATCATTATTTAACCGAGTTTTCGCAATTAATGAGGTTAACTTTAGACAAAAGCGAAAAAGGATTGGTTCCTTTAGATGATGAAATCAAATCCATCAAAAAATATTTAGAAATAGAAAAATTACGCTTTTCTTTTGATTACAAAATAGAGGTAGATCAAAATATCAATAGTCAAGAAATAGAAATTCCTGCCATGTTAATTCAGCCTATTGTAGAAAATGCTATTATTCATGGATTACACCAAAAAGAAGGAACTAAAAATTTATGGATTGAGTTTAAAATAAAAAACCATCATTTAATTTGTACCGTTACAGACAACGGAGTAGGAATTCATAAAACCCATCAAAAAGATGGAGTAGATTTAAACAGACAAAAATACGGATTGAAATTAGCTAAGGATAGAATTAAATTAATAAATGAGAGTTATCAAACTCAAGGAAAAATTAGCATGGTAGATTTATCCGATAAAAACGCTGATGAAACTGGTACGCAAGTAATTATTTCTATGCCCATAAAATATTAAAACCGATGATGATTAATTGTATTTTAATTGATGACGAAGTTCATAATTTAGAAAATTTAGAATGGCTGTTAAACAAAAATTGTCCACTGGTAAATATTGTAGGCAAAGCAAATTCTGCCAAAGAAGGAATAGAATTAATTAAACAACATCAGCCAGATTTGGTGTTTTTAGACATAGAAATGCCTCATAAAAATGGTTTTGCTATGTTAGAAAGTATAGACCATATTAATTTTGAGGTCATTTTTGTAACCGCCTACAATCAATATGCATTAAAAGCCATTAAATTTTGTGCTTTAGATTATTTAATGAAACCTGTTGCAATTCAAGATTTAAAAGAAGCTGTTAATAGGGTAGAAAATATTATTTCCAAAAAAAATGAAAATCAGAAATTAAAAATTTTGGTAGATAATTTTAGCAACAATCATCAAACCAAAAAAATTGCTTTACCCACTTCTGAGGAATTATTTTTTGTAGCTATAGATGAAATTATAAGATGTAAAAGTGAAAATAATTACACTGTTTTTTACCTTATTAATGGCGATACAATTTTAGTGTCTAAAACTTTAAAAGAATGGGATGATTTATTGTCTTCGCATCATTTTATAAGAACACATCAGTCTCACTTAATTAATAGTATACATGTAAAATCTTATGTTAAAAAAGATGGTGGATATATTTTAATGAACGACGACTCTACAATAAGTGTATCTAGAAATAAAAAAGAGGATATTTTAAACAAACTAGCATCGTTACATAAATTCTAAATTGATAATATTTTAATTATCAAAACACGAAACTACTCGTTACTTTATTTTTTATCTGATTTTGGTTTATGAAGAAAAAATCTATATATAAATAAAATCTATATCATTTTATTTTCCAATAACAAAAACCCTTTAAAAAACAATCTTTTTTAAAGGGTTTTTAAGCAATATTATTAAAACAACCACAAAACACACCTAATAGATGTAAAAACAGGCTTAAAAGTGATTATAATTCGTTTTTCATGTTTCTAAGCAAGTAAATTAAAGAAGAATACTCTCCAGTGCTTTTTGCAGATCTATTTGACTTAATTCCATTAATAATTGCCTTGATAAAATTCTTTTTACCTGTTTTATATTCTTCGCTTAAAAGAGAAACATAAAAGGCATCAAATTTCATAGGAATGGTTTTTACCACTTTCATTAATTCTGTAGCAAACAATCTGTGAATAGAAGTTTGAGAAAAATGCCATAAATGTCTTGGTACATCAAAAGCTGCCCAATACTCTTTGTAAAATTCAGCATCGTAACTTTTGTAATTTGGAACGGCAATTACCAAAACACCATCTGGTTTTAATAATTGTTTTAATCTGTAAATATACATATCCAAATCATGCACATGCTCTAAAACATGCCACATGGTAATTACGTCAAATTTATAAGGTTTGTTTTCTGGTGTATAATCATCACTAAACTTTAAAACTTCTTTTTCTATATTTTTAGTTTCGTGTTCTGCATGATGATATAATTTTGTTTGCTTATAGCTTTGTTTATAATCTAAATCTTTTTCTTCTCCAGCAAAATCATCTTCAAAAAAAGCGTGTAAATCAGAATAAATATAAGTTCCTTTATTTAGTTTTTCTAAACCTTTTTCTCTTGCTTTTTCACTAGGTTCTATTCCGGTTACCTTCCACCCTGCTTGTTGGCATACTTTTAAAAAATCTCCAGTTCCACATCCAATATCTAAAACATTTTTTTCTTCAACAGGAAAAGAATTTAAAAGTTCTAACTTTTTATTTAACGTATATTTTTTAACCAAACTGTACACAACTTCTGTTACAGATTTTTTACGATCTGTATGAGAGATATAATTTTCAGTTTCGTAATACTTTCCTAAATTTTCTTTTTTAGGTCTAGGATTGGTAATCAATAAATCAATCCTATCATCTAATAACAATTCAAAATTTTCTTTTGAAACTGAAAAATCTTTGGTTTTTAAATAAGTTTCTAATGCCATTATTTATATAATCATTAAACAAATAATATTGTTTTTTCCTCTTTAATCTACCCTCAAATATAGTTTCAAAAAAGAGAGTCAACAACAAAAAACATTTTATTTTAAAATAAAATACCGACACTTTTTAAAGCATCGGTATTAAATATTTACATCTTGTTCCACGTGGAACTTATATTTTATCGCCCCATATAAACTAACAAAACAGAAACATCTGATGGAGAAACTCCACTAATTCTACTTGCTTGAGAAATGGTTACAGGTTGAATTTTAGTTAATTTTTGTTGAGCTTCAATAGATAAAGATTTTACTTTATAATAGTCAAAACTTTTAGGAATAGATATATTTTCTAAACGTTGAAGTTTATCAGCATTATTCTTTTCTTTTTCTATATAACCAGCATATTTAACTTTTACCTCGGCTTGTTCAATCGCTTCTGCATCTATATTATTTTCTTCAACAAATTGAGCTACACCTGGAAAAGTTACAACATCTTTAAAATCAATTTGTGGTCTAGAAGCAACCTTAAACATCTTTACAGATTGGTTGATAACAGCAGAACCTTTAGCTTCTAAAATAGGATTTATATCAGCAGGTTTAATACTGGTTTCTTCTAAAAACTGAACCAATAAATCAGATTTTTTTACCTTTTCTTTTACTCTTTCTAAACGCTCATCAGAAGCCAATCCAATAGCATTTGAAATTGGAGTTAAACGAATATCAGCATTATCTTGTCTTAATAAAGTTCTGTACTCTGCTCTAGAGGTAAACATTCTATAAGGCTCTTCCGTTCCTTTTGTAATTAAATCATCAATTAAAACCCCTATATAAGCCTCATCTCTTTTTAAAATAAAAGGAGGTCTTTGTTGCACTTTTAAAGCAGCATTAATACCCGCCATTAATCCTTGCGAAGCTGCTTCTTCATAACCAGTAGTACCATTAATTTGTCCTGCAAAAAACAAATTCTTTACCAACTTAGTTTCTAAAGTATGTGTTAATTGCGTTGGTGGAAAATAATCATACTCTATCGCATAACCATAACGTAAGAATTTTACATTTTCAAAACCAGCAACTTTACGCAAAGCTTTATCTTGAACATCTTCTGGTAAAGATGTAGAAAAACCATTTACATAAATTTCAACTGTATTCCATCCTTCAGGTTCTACAAAAATTTGATGTCTATCTTTAGTAGCAAAACGATCAATTTTATCTTCTATAGAAGGACAATATCTTGGACCTGTAGATTGAATTCTACCATTAAACATTGGAGACCTATCAAAACCAGAACGCAATAAATCATGTACTTCTTGAGAAGTATAACTCATATAACAAGAACGTTGTTCAGTTAATGGTTTTGTAATTGGTAAATAAGAAAATTTTTCAGGATTTTCATCCCCAGGTTGTTCTATCATTTTAGAAAAATCCAAAGAACGTGCATCAACTCTTGGAGGTGTTCCTGTTTTCATTCTTCCAGCTTCAAAACCAACTTTTACTAAATCTTCGGTAATACCTGTAGAAGCACTTTCACCAGATCTTCCTCCTCCAAAAGATTTTTCACCAATATGAATCAATCCATTTAAAAAAGTACCTGCAGTAATAATTACAGATTTTGCTTTTATATCGAAACCTAAACCAGTTTTTACACCTTTAATTTCTCCATCTTCTATAATCAAACCTTTGATCATATCCTGATAAAAATCTAAATTATCAGTTTGCTCTAACATATTTCTCCACTCCTCTGCAAAACGCATTCTGTCAGACTGAGCTCTTGGACTCCACATAGCAGGTCCTTTAGATTTGTTAAGCATCTTAAATTGTATAGCAGTTTTATCTGTAACAATTCCACTATACCCACCTAACGCATCAATTTCTCTTACAATTTGTCCTTTAGCAATTCCTCCCATTGCAGGATTACAACTCATTTGCGCAATGTTTTGCAAACTCATGGTAACCAACAAAGTTTTAGAACCCATGTTAGCAGCAGCAGCAGCAGCTTCTGAACCAGCATGTCCAGCTCCAACAACAATTACATCATAAGTATCGGTAAATAAACTCATATATTTATTCAATTTAATATTGATAAAAACATCAATATTGATTTTTGTTCCACGTGGAACAATAAATTTATTTTTCTAAAACAGTTATATATTGTTCTTCTTTTAAACGCATCTGTTTAGCATCCTCATCGGTCTTATCTTTAAAACCACAATAATGCAAAACACCATGAATAATAACTCTTGGTAATTCCTCATCAAAAGAAATTTTTAAATCCTTGGCATTATCTTTTACCCTTTCTACAGAAATAAAAATATCACCAGAAATTAGTTTACCCATAGTATAATCAAAACTAATAATATCAGTTAAAGTGTCGTGATCTAAGAATTCTACATTCAATTTATGTAAATATTCATCATCACAAAAAATATAATTGATATCTCCTTCTTCAAAACCTTCGTTAGCAATAGTTTCAGAGATCCAAGAACTATATTTTTCTTCATTAACTAATTCAAAATCAGTTTCATAATTAAAAACAATCATATACCAAATTTAGTTTTGCAAAGGTAGTAAAAAGGATAATACCATAATACACAATAAAATAAAGTATATATAATTAATAATTTAAGAGATAAAGTATATTTGCAAGCAATAAAAACAACCAAACAATTCTAAAAATCACCATCATGGAAAATGTACGTGTACGCTTTGCACCAAGTCCAACAGGACCTTTACATATTGGAGGAGTAAGAACAGCATTATTTAATTATTTATTTGCTAAAAAAAACAATGGAACATTTGTATTAAGAATTGAAGATACAGACCAAACTAGGTATGTAGCAAATGCAGAAAAATATATTATTGATGCTTTAGATTGGTGTGGAATTCCTTTTGATGAAGGTCCAGGAAAAAACGAAAAATTTGGTCCATACAGACAATCAGAAAGAAAAAATCTTTATAAAAAATATGCTGATGCTTTGGTAGCAAGTAACCAAGCATATTATGCTTTTGATACTGCAGAAGAATTAGATTCTTTAAGAAAAGAAGCAGAAGAAAATAAATCAGTTTTTGTTTATAACAACGTTTCACGTGAAACCTTAAACAATTCTATCCATTTATCTAAAGAAGAAGTTGATCAAAAATTGGCTAATGGAGATAAATATGTAATACGTTTTAAAACTCCAAAAGATCAAAAATTGATTTTGGATGATATGATTCGTGGAGAAATAATTATTGATACCAATACTTTAGATGATAAAATTTTGTTTAAATCTGATGGGATGCCAACCTATCATTTAGCAAATATTGTAGATGATCATTTAATGCAAATAAGTCATGTAATTCGTGGTGAAGAATGGTTACCTTCACTTCCACTTCATAGTTTATTATATGAAGCTTTTGGTTGGATTGCTCCAAAATTTGCACACTTACCGTTAATTTTAAAACCAGTTGGTAAAGGAAAATTAAGTAAGAGAGATGGAGATAAATTAGGATTCCCAGTATTTCCATTAGAATATACAAACCAAGAAACCAATGAAGTTTCTAGAGGATATAAAGAAGATGGTTATTTTAACGATGCTTTTATAAACATGTTAGCCTTATTAGGATGGAATCCTGGAACAGAGCAAGAAATATTTTCTTTAGAAGAATTGGTAAAAGAATTTGATATCAAACGTGTTTCTAAATCGGGAGCTAAATTTAGTGCAGATAAAACTAAGTGGTTTAATCAGCAATACATGCAAGAGAAAAATGACGATGAAATAGCAAGTGAATTTGTAAAATTATATCAAAATGAATTAAAAGATTTTGATTTAAGCTTTGTTACAAAAGTAGTTTCTCAAGTGAAGGAAAGAGCAGTTTTTACAAAAGATTTATGGGATTTAGCAGATTACTATTTTGTGAATCCAACATCATACGATGAAAAAGCAGCCAAAAAACAATGGAAGCCAGATACCAAAGATATTATGTTAGAGGTTAAAGAAATCATTAAAGAAATTGAAGATTTTTCAAGTTTAACCATTGAAACAAAAGTTAAAGAATATCTAACCGAAAAAGAATTAGGATTTGGAAAAGTAATGCCTCCTTTAAGATTATGTATTGTTGGAGAAATGAAAGGTCCTCACCTATTTGATATTATTGAAATGATAGGTAAAGAAAAAAGCTTATTAAGAATTGATAATGCAATTGAAAAATTAGCTTAATTACAACATTGAAAAAATAAAAGCCCTGAGTTAAAACTCAGGGCTTTTTTGTTTATAAAACAGTATCTTTAAAAGAAAAAAATCATGATATCAACTTATACAATAGTAGCACTAATCGTCATTATATTAGTGTTAGGAATTTTTACAGTAAAACAACAAACCACAGCTATTATAGAAAGGTTTGGAAAATTTGTAGGAACGAGACAAGCGGGTTTAAATTTTAAAATTCCTTTTATTGATAAAATTGCAGGTAGAGTTAGTTTAAAAATTCAGCAATTAGATGTATTGGTAGAAACCAAAACCAAAGATGATGTTTTTGTACAGATGAAAATATCAGTACAATTTCAAATTCAAAGAGAAAAAGTAGAAGATGCTTTTTACAAATTACAAAATCCGCATGACCAGATAACAGCATATATTTTTGATGTCGTACGTGCAGAAGTACCTAAAATGAAGTTAGATGATGTTTTTGAGAAAAAAGATGACATTGCTTTAGCCATAAAAAGAGAATTAAAAGAAGCTATGTTAAGTTACGGATATGACATTGTAAAAGCTTTAGTAACAGATATAGATCCTGATGCACAAGTAAAAGCAGCAATGAACAGAATTAATGCTGCAGAACGTGAAAAAATTGCCGCTCAATTTGAAGGAGATGCGCAACGTATTTCTATAGTAGAAAGAGCCCGTGGTGAAGCCGAAAGCAAACGTTTACAAGGAAAAGGTATTGCAGATCAACGTAGAGAAATTGCTCGTGGTTTAGAAGAATCTGTAGATGTGTTAAACAAAGCTGGAATTAACAGTCAAGAAGCTTCTGCATTAATTGTTATCACCCAACATTACGATACATTACAATCTATAGGATCTGAAAGTAACAGTAATTTAATTTTATTACCTAACAACCCAAATGCAGCTAGTAGTATGTTAAATGATATGGTTACAAGTTTAGTTGCTGCCAATAAAATTAAAGAGAGTTCTAATAAAACAAAAGAATAACTTTATCAATTGCTTATCTGCTTTTCTTTTAATTTAGGAGGGTGGATAAGCTGATAATCCAAAGAATTTTTATATTGTTTATTTACTTTTTTATTGTACACAGGAATTTTTATCCCTAAAAAAAAATCACCTTCTTTAGAATAAGTAGTTAGGTTCGTAAATAATGATGAACTACCAACAAAAAAATATCCTGTTCTAAAACCAATTCCTGCTTTAAAAATTCCAAACCTATTAATACTTACAGGTAAAAAAGCAGAAAAATGTTTAGATTCGTAACGAGGACTAACAACAAAATTTGATATATATTTTATTTGTTTTCTACTGCTATTGCTCAACATATAAACATCAACATTTGAATTGATAAAGTAATTTTTTAAAATATTATAATCAACATTTATTCTTGCGGTGGTGGGTAAAAAATAAGTTTGACTTGTAGTTTTTAACGAAGTAATATGAATATAATCTCTAATGTTAAAAGTGTAATTTTCACTATCCAAATTAACATTAATCAGATTTGGATTTTCTGAATTTGTCCTAACATTATTATATTTTAAAAAACCTAAATCGGTAATTGCCACTCCTATTTTATAAGAATATGGGGCTTTGCTATAATAAACACTTCCATTATCATCTCTTAAATTAATAGGAAATGTTTTGTTTCTTTTTTCATAAACAAAACCAAAATCTAATCCCATTCCAAAATTTGCTCCCAAACGTGAATAAGAATTGGTTGCTTTACCTGTAAAATTTAAAGTACTGTTTTCAGGATCATCTTCATCATAATTAAAATCTAATTTTAAATCATCAGAATAAACAGCAACCTTTCTGATACCTCTTAAAAGTTTTAAGGTAAAACCAAATTTTAGAAAATCATTAGCAGTTTGTTTTGCTATTCCTGCATAAGAAAAACCAATTTCTGCCCACGAAAAAACTTGTGAAGAATTGGTACTGTTTATAGCTAATTGATTCATAAACTCATTTAATTCATCTTTAGAATCAAAATCCTTATTTACAAACATCTTATCTAAAATTTGATTGTATAATTTGGTATTTAAATTAAAAGCATGACCATATGTTTTAATACTACTAGAAAACGCAACAGCATTATAATTATTAATAGTCCATAAAAAAGAAGGCCCTAAAACAACAGCATTTCCATAAAAATTACTGTTTTCAGATGTACTTTTGGATATTAAATATTTATTGATGTTTCCTATTCCAAAACTAGACTCTAATTTTCTATTGTATTTATAAGCACTATAAGTAGGTTTAATATCATTTAGACCAAAATTTAAATCACCTAAAACTTTAAAAGGATCTAAGGAATAATAATTATTACCTGCATTGGCATTAAAAGAAAGTATATTAACATCATATTGATAAGGTGTATCTAAGATGTTGGCAGGATTAAGCAATACGGTTTGTATCCCAGAATAGTTATCTATAAAACCAATTGGACTTTGACTAAATAATGAACTACTGAGTAAAAAAAAATAGCTAAATATCTTATTTACCATAACTTAACAAAGTTATGAAAACAAAATGGCTAAAAATTACTTCTTTAAACTATTGTAAAAATTAGCAAAAACTACATATTGTATCGGAGCAATTAACAAGGTTAATAAAACCAAGTTTAAAAGGATTAATACAACAGATATTAGTACAAAAATTAAGAATAAGTATACCAACTTAATCTCGTTACCTTTAATCATTTCTTTACTTAACTTAAAGATTTCTAAAGGTTCTAAGTTTGGATTTTCTACTAAAATAAAGAAAGATTGAGATAGCCAAATAGCAATAATAATTCCTGGAACTATAAAACAAATCAATCCTAAAGCAATAAATAACATAGAAAGTAAAAAAACACCTAATGAATGTTTAAAATAGTTAAATCCATCAAAAATATAATTAAGTTTTACTGGTTGTTTACTTGCAATACATAAAGTTACTTTTGATACCCCAGCCCTTAAAGCACCAGATAAAAGAAGTAATAATAACATCCCAATAGTTTTATCGTACTGAATAAAAACAGGCAATAAACTCAAAGGCATTGATGCTAATAATGCTGTACTCCAAAACCCTTTTAAATCTTGAAAAGATTTTTTTAATATATCTATATTAGTCATTTATATAAATAAAAAAACCTACTCTTTCGAATAGGTATATTTTTTAAATAAGAAACAATAATTATTTATTGTCTTCTTCTTTTTTGTTGTCTTCTTCTTTGGTAGCTTTTTTAAATTCTTTAATTCCACCACCAAGTCCTTTCATCAACTCAGGAATTTTTCTACCTCCAAACAATAATAATACTATTACTGCTATAATAATCCACTCATTCATTCCCATTATTCCTAGGGATATATTTAAAACATTCATTTTAATAAATTTTAAATCGTTGACAAATATACAATAAATAATAATGAAATTAATTTATACTAATCCTTTTTACGTATAACTTTTCCTAAGAAAGTTTTTTCGTTTACTGAGTATGGATTTCCTATATAAACTATTTCAGCTTTAAATTTAGCATTGGCATCTAAAAACTCACTTACGTTAATTCCTACTTGAGATGCTTTAGCTTCTACAAAAGCTTTTTTACTTTTAAAATTAAAAGCATCGTAAAAACATTTGCTTCCAACCTTAATTTTTTGACTTTCTGTAATCCCTTTTAAGACAAAATTACTACCTAAGCTTAGGTTTGCTATAAAATCTTCAGTTTTTACGCTTAAAACAGCTTTAACATTGTTAACAGCTTCTATTTCTAAAAATTTTTCGTTTATAGTATCTTTTGAACTTAGTTCAACCAAATTGGCCAATTTTAAATATCTCAAACCTGGTTGATAATAAATTTTAACTCTTAAGTCACTTTTAAATTTTTTATCTATTGATGTAGATAATTTTAATTCTTGTTCAAGATTATTGATGGATAATTTTTCTAAATCTTTACCAGTAACTTCAATTTTACAACTATCTGATGAAATTAATTCAACTTGCATAGCGCTACTAATGTTAATAGATTTAAATGATGTTAAATCTTTTTTTAAGTCTTGAGCAAAAATAATGTTTGAGATAAACAGTAATAAAAACAATTGCCTCATATTGCTAAAATTATTTTGATTTGAATAAACAAGAATATCAAAAACTATTCCTCAATCAAATAAAAATCTAAATGTTTACGTTCTAAATCGGCATTTTTTACTTTAATCCAAACTTCATCCCCTAACCTATAAATTTCACCATATTTTCTACCAATTAAAGCATATTCATCTTGATCAAAAACAAAATGATCACTGGTAATATCTCTAGTTCTTACCATTCCTTCACATTTATTTTCCATCACTTCTACATAAATCCCCCACTCAGTAACTCCAGAAATAACTCCTTTAAAAGCTTTTCCTGTAAAGTTTTGCATGTATTTAATCTGCATGTATTTAATAGAATCTCGTTCTGCTTTGGCAGCCAACATTTCCATTTCTGAAGAATGGGCACATTTTTCTTCGTACTCTTCTGCAGATACAGATTTTCCTTTATCTAAATAATGTTGTAATAATCTATGTGCCATCACATCAGGATAACGTCTAATAGGTGATGTAAAATGACTATAATAATCAAAAGCCAAACCGTAATGTCCTATATTTTCTGTGGTATATTCTGCCTTACTCATGGTACGTATAGTTAAGGTTTCTACCATGTTAGATTCTGCTTTACCATGCACATCACTCAACAATTTATTTAAAGATGCCGTAGTGGATTTTCTAGATTTGGTATTGATTGCATATCCAAATTTTTGAACCAAATTTCCTAATGCTTCTAATTTATCAACATTAGGTTCGTCATGCGTTCTATAAATAAAAGTTTTTTTGGCAGCACCAGCTTTGGTTTTCCCAACAAACTCGGCTACTTTTCTGTTAGCCAATAACATAAATTCTTCAATCAATTTATTGGCATCTTTAGATTCTTTAAAGAAAACCCCAATTGGATTGGCATTTTCATCTAAATTAAATTTGGTTTCAATTTTATCAAAAGCCAAAGCTCCAGATTTCATACGTTTACCACGCATAATTTTTGCCAAAACATCCATTTTTAAAATGGCTTCGGATATGTTAGGATCTACTTCGTAAGCTTCATCAGTAATAGAAATTTCAGCCGGAATGGTATGGATTTTTTCTTCTGGCTGTTCTATCACTACTTGCGCTTCTTCATAAGCAAATCGTTTGTCAGAATAAGTAACAGTTCTTCCGTACCATTCTTTTTTAATTTCTGCTTTATCATTCAACTCAAACACCGCAGAAAACGTTAATTTTTCTTCATTCGGACGTAAAGAACAAACTCCATTTGATAACATTTCTGGCAACATAGGTACTACCCTATCTACCAAATAAACAGAAGTTGCACGGTTGTAAGCTTCTTCATCTAAAATAGAATTTTCGGCAACATAATGAGAAACATCAGCAATGTGAATTCCAATCTCATAATTTCCATTTTCTAATTTTTGAAAAGACAAAGCATCATCAAAATCTTTGGCATCACGTGGATCTATGGTAAATGTTAACACATCTCTCATATCTCTACGTTTGCTAATTTCTTCTTCGGTAATAGTTACATCTAATTTTTCTGCAGCAGCTTCTACTTCAGGTGGAAACTCATAAGGCAAATCGTACTCTGCTAAAATGGCATGAATTTCTGTATTGTGTTCACCAGCTTGTCCTAAAACTCTAGTAATTTCTCCAAAAGGATTTTTTGCATCTCCAGACCAATCGGTAATTTTAGCCACTACTTTATCACCATCAACAGCAGTTCCAATTTTATCTTTTGGAATAAAAATATCATTATTCATAGATCTGTCATCAGCCACTACAAAACCAAATCTGGCACTTAACTGTAAAGTTCCTACAAATTCAGATTTTTTACGCTCTAAAACCTCTACAACTTCTGCTTCTAATTTATTACGTTGTTTACGTTTATAAACATAAGCTTTAACAGTATCTCCATTTAAACCTCCGTTAACACTACTTTTATTGATGAAAGCATCGGTTTCAAAATCATCACAAATAAAATAAGCGTTTCCAGAACTAGTAACATCTAAAGTTCCAATATGATAGTTTTTAGAAGCATCTAAAATATATTTACCTCTATCTTCTTCTTTAATTTTTTTCTGAGCTTTTAATTCTTCTAACTTCAACAATAATTGTTGTTTAGCAGCATGATCTTCTAAACCAAGCTTAGCAGCAATTTGTTTATAGTTTAAAGGGTTTCCACTATTTTCATTCAACACTTTAAAAACCTTACGAGTAAGATCTTTAACCACTCCTCCTTTTTTCTTAAAAATACCTTTCTTTTTACTTCTTGGCATATAGTTTTATTTTCTAGGTTAAAGGTACAGCAAATAACAAGAAGTGTTGTTTAAGCTTTATAAAATTTCTGTAAAGCTTATCAACACTTATATAATATCTAATTTTTTCTTTTTTAAAATTTATAAAACAAATTATAGGGTATTATTAGCTGTTGATTTATACAATAAATAGATTTAATTTAATTTTGACTTTACGTTAATTTAACTTTATTAACAACTTATTAAATTTATAAGGAGTTTATAAATAAGGAATTAGTAGTAGTTATCCACAGTTGTTAATATCCGTTTTTTTACATTTTTTGGTGATAAAAAAGGAATTTTAAATTATTGATAAACCGTGAATAAATTGTTAATAACCGTTGGTAACTTTTTGGTAAATAAATTTGCTTTGTATTACTCCTCTCTTGTATTGTTTTTTTAACCTTAAAATCAAAATTTACTTTGCTTTTTTTAACCACATGTTATTAACATTTTTAAGGTTTTTATAATTACTTGATTTTTAAGGTTTTTTAGATAAGTTATTATATACGCTGTTAATAAGTGTTAATAATGTAAACTTTATAAACAAAATTCAATTTTATTAAAGATATGATAATATGTATTTATCTGTATATGAGTTGTTTATATTAAAAACACAAAATACATACATTAATAAGCATTACCATTTTGTATTTTTGCATTTTCTAATAAATAATTAACATGAATGTACCTAAATCAGATTTGCCAAGAGTTGTAGTTATTGGAGGAGGATTTGCTGGTCTTAATTTGGTAAAAAGATTAAGAAAACTCCCTATTCAACTGGTAATGATAAACAAGCATAATTACCATGCTTTTCAACCTTTATTATATCAAATTTCTACTAGTGGTATAGAGTCAGATTCTATTGCTTATCCTTTAAGGATGTTTATTAAAAAGCAACAAAATTTTTATTTTAGATTGGCTGATGTCAAAGAAATAGATCCAAATAACAAAATAATTAAAGCTGATATTGGTGAGTTGTCTTATGATTATTTAATCATCAACACAGGTACTAGAACCAATTATTTTGGAAATAAAGAAATAAAAAAACACTCAATGCCAATGAAAACCATTCCTCAGGCATTGAATTTACGTAGTTTAATATTACAAAATTTTGAACGTGCAACTGTAGAAACAGATATAGAAACTCAAAAGTTTTTATTAAACTTTGTAATTGTTGGTGCTGGTCCTACTGGAGTTGAGTTAGCAGGTGCTATTGCAGAGTTTAAAAAGAGTGTGTTACCTCTAGATTTTCCTGATTTAGATCCAGAATTAATGCAGATTAATTTATTAGAAGGTGCTGATAGAGTTTTACCTCCTATGAGTGAACACGCTTCAAAAAAATCTACTAAATTTTTAAAAGAATTAGGAGTACAAATTCACACTAGCACTATAGTAACTTCATACGATGGAAAATTAGCCACTACTAAAGATGGAAAAGAATTTGCTACACGTACTTTAATTTGGTCTGCAGGAGTTATTGCTAACAGAATTGATGGTTTTGCAGAAGAATGTTCAGAACCTCGTAGTCAAAGATATTTTGTAAACGAGTTTAACCAAATAAAAGGATTTAAAGATGTTTTTGCTTTGGGTGATGTAGCGTTAATGGAATCTAAAGATTATCCAAGAGGACATCCGCAAGTAGCTCAACCAGCTATTCAACAAGCAAATAATTTAGCTAAAAACTTTTCTAAAATTTTAAAAGGACAAGATGGTTTAAAACCTTTTGTTTATAAGGATAAAGGATCTATGGCAACCATAGGTAGAAACAAAGCTGTAGCCGATATTAAAAAATTAAAGTTTGGAGGATTTTTTGCTTGGTTTATATGGATGTTTGTTCACTTAATGTCTTTAGTTGGGTTTAGAAACAGATTGGTTATTTTTATTAGTTGGGTATATAATTACACCAATTATAACAAAGGATCTCGTTTAATTGTAAGAAGATATAGTGTAAGAAAACGTAGAGTAAGAACCAACGCAGAATTATAGTCTTTTTTTGCGTAAATTTGCTGTTAAATTATAAAATGAATATTATGAAAATAGCTATCGGAAACGATCATGCTGGTCCAGATTATAAAAAAGCCATTGTTGCCTTATTAGAAAAAAAAGGAATTGAAGTTGTAAACTATGGTACTGATACTTTTGATAGTGTAGATTATCCAGATCACGCTCATAAAGTTGCTAGTGATGTAGATACCAAAGTAGTAGATTTTGGAATCTTAATTTGTGGTTCTGCAAACGGTGTAGCTATGACAGCTAATAAATATCAAAACGTAAGAGCTGGATTGTGTTGGACAAAAGAAATTGTTTCTTTAGTAAGACAACATAACAACGCTAATGTATTGTGTATTCCTGCTCGTTTTACTGCGGTTGAACAAGCTATAGAAATGGTAGAAACTTTTTTAAATACTGAATTTGAAGGAGGTCGTCACCAAAATAGAGTAGATAAAATAGCTTGTGGTTGCTAATTACAAGAATTTAATAAATAAAAAAGCCTCTGAATTTTCAGAGGCTTTTTTTTATGTTAAAACTTATGTTTTTTTAATATTCTAAACCAAGGATTGTGTTGGTTTTTGTTCATGTAATTTATGGCATTTATTCTTTTTCTGGCAAACCAAACAAAGGCTTTTGTAGAACAAAAAACAATTCCTAAAACCAAAAAAGTAAATAACAATTCAAGTAACATTTTTATTGATTTAAAATATTGTAAAAGTTTTGATATTGCTGATTTGTTGGATCAATTTCAATCAGTTTTTTAGCATATTCTTTAGCCTTTACTTTTTGATTGGTTTCATTGTGTATATAAGCCATCAAATAAATTAAATCAGCATTGTTTTCACTTCTTTTTAATTGTGTGTCTAACACTGTAATTGCTTTTTTAGTTTGCTTATTTTTATAATATAACAATGATAAGTTATAAGCAATTCTATCATTTTCTGGCATAAATTTAAGTCCTTGCTCTAGTTGAATAATAGCTTCTTTAGGTCGTCCTAATTCATTTAACAACAAACCGTAATTATAATTGGTTAAACCATAACCAGGTTCTTGTTCTAAAATGGTTTTATAAGCTTCTTCAGACTTTTTATAATCCTTTACTTGATAATATAAATTAGCCAAAGTAGTTCGTACAATATTATTAATAGGATCTAATTTTAAAGCATCTTCTAAAGTATGAATTGCATTTTCTGTTTTTCCTTTGTTTAAGTAATATTGAGCACGTTTCATTCTACCACCAGAAAACTCTCCTGTAGCTTTTAAATAATTGGCAAATTCAACCTTTACTTTGTTGTAAAAATCTTTATACTCTTCTGGAATTTTAGAATAAGGAACACTACTTAAAGTAAAAAAAGCTTTTACTCTAACAGATCTTTTAGCATCTTTTAATAAAGGTAATACAGCTTTGTAATGCTCTGTACCTAAGTTTAAATCTGCTAATAAATCTACAGTAGCAGCTTTTACCATAGGAGAATCATCTTTTAAAAATTTTAATACTTCAGATACATTAATTTGTCCTCCATAATTTCTAAGGTTTGATACTGCCGAAGCTCTAGCTATGTTAGGATAAATAGTATCATGAGCTAAAATCATCAAACTATCTCTTCCTCCTACTTCACCTTTAATTCCTGGTGCTAGTTTATCAGAAAAATGATTCTTTTTAGGTTCTCCATATAATTTTACAAAGTTATCATACGCCCATTGATCGTCTTTATCTTTATGACATCCTGCACATGCATTTGGAGTTCCATACTTTAAACTTAAATCTGGTCTAGGAATTCTAAAACTATGATCTCTTCTAAAATCATTACCCATATAATATTTTCCAGGCATATGGCAGTTAATACACATAGCTTCTTCGGTTCCCATTTTGTGTTTGTGATGACTTTCTACATTAAAAGTAGCTCCATCATGGCATTGCATACACAATCTGTTATCATCAAATTTACGTTTGGTAGAATGTGGGTTGTGACAATCTTTACAACTAACACCATTGTGATACATTTTACTTTGTACAAAAGAACCATACACATAGTCTTCATCTAAAATTTGACCATCGGCATGATAAATAGGCTCGGTAATTAATTGAGGAAAATAATGATCTAAAAATGTTCCTTGTGGTGTGTGGTGTAAACTGATGTTTTCTCTTCTGGCATGGCAACGTGCACAAGCATCTACCAATTCTTTAGAGCCTAAACCAACCATTTGCATGGTACCATCGTTTTTGTAATTGTTTCCTTCTACAAGAGCGTTTTTTACATGGTCTTTTCCTGGTCCATGACAAGCTTCACAACTTACGTTAATAATGGCGTAATTGGTATTGTAGCTATGGTCTTTTTCGTTGTAATTTTTCTTTACATTGGTACTGTGGCAATCGGCACACATGGTGTTCCAATTCAGTCCTCCTCTACTCCAATGCAACCATTCTTTATGAACTACTTTAAAGTCTGGATATAAATCAAACCATTTCTTTTTTTGTACATCAAAAGCAGTTCTTAAACATTGGTATTGTCCATCGGGAAATAAAACAATGTACTGTTGAAGAGGTGTTAATCCAAAAGTGTAAATAATTTCATAATCATGATTGTTTCCATCACGTCCTTCGGTGTTTACATAAAATTTTCCCTCTTTTTGAAAAAAGGTAGAAGTAACACCTTGACTCTTAAAAACTTCTCCATTAAAAGGCGCAATAATACTTTGTCTATTGGCTTTTTGCATAGATTTATCATGATGAGATCCTTCCCAATCTTTAAATTGATTAGGATGACATTCTTTACATTTTTGACTTCCTACATAATGTTTGTTTGGAATACTATCTGTATTGGTAAAAATAGCATTAGGATCTATTTTTTGATAGGAACTCTCCTCCTTTTGTTTACAAGAAACAAGGATAATTGTAAATGTTAAAAGTAAAAATAAATGCTTCAAGTTTGTTGATGGTTTTTGTTGATGGTTTTTAGTTTTTTAACCTAAAACGCTACAACTATTTTATTATTCTGCAGATTTTGCACATCTGAATCCCATATTAAATATAGAAGAATCTACAGTGTTTTGACCTCTAAAAGTAGTAGTGTAACTTAATTCTAAAGCCTCATCATACATAAAAGAACCACCTCTAGTAACTTTAGTTTGCTCGCTTTTATTGTAAGGAATTTCATTACTATAAGGAGCAAAAGTTGTAGCTGTCCATTGCCAAACATTTCCTACCATATCATAAAGACCGCTTTTACTTTTAGGAAAAGTTCCAACTGGCGAAGTGTAAAAATAACCATCTTCTACTTTTTGATCTTGAATGGTTTTACCATCCCAAATATTAGCCATTGGTTTACCATCAACGCTTACAGTGTTTCCCCAAGGATATTTAATGTTTTCTCCATTTTTAGCAGCAAATTCCCACTCGTATTCTGTTGGTAATCTTTTTCCAGCCCAATTAGCATAAGCTGTAGCATCGTTCCAGCTGATATGGGTTACAGGATGATTATCAATAGCTTTTTCACCATTAGGTCCTAAAGGATATTCCCAATAAGTTCCTTTTAATAATTCCCAACGGAGGTTTTTAAAATCAAAAACACCAGAATCTCCATAGTTTTCAGCTTCGGTAACATAATTTGTAGCTTCTATAAATTTTCTAAAATCAGCAACAGTAACCAAATAAGTATCTAAATAAAAAGGAGCTATTTCTTTACTAAAAGCAGGGGTTTCAATAGGGGTTCTATCGTTAGCTCCAATGGTAATATTTCCTCCTTTAAAATAAATCATTTTAGAAGTATCTGCAGAAACTTCGTTTTTAGTATTGGCATTGTTTTCTATTTGTTCTATAGGTGCCGTAGTAGTTGTTTGTTCTTTTTTATTTTTGGTTTGGGTATTGCATGAAGTTAAAACAGCAATTGATAATAGGGATAATAAATATTTCATTGGATATAATTTTATAGCTAATGCAATATTATCCATTTATATCTAATTTTTTGTTAAGTTGTAGCAATAAGATACTATTTTTGTACAAAATACTTCTAAAAACAGGTTGATATGATTACTACGTTGGATGAAAAACAATTAAAGTATGATACTGCATATTTAAGAATGGCTTTTGAATGGGCAAAATTGTCACATTGTAAAAGAAAACAAGTAGGTGCTTTAATTGTAAAAGACCGTATGATTATTTCTGATGGATATAATGGAACACCAACTGGTTTTGAGAATTGTTGTGAAGATGATAATTATGACACCAAATGGACGGTGTTACATGCAGAGGCTAATGCTATTTTAAAAGTGGCTTCTTCAACTCAATCTACAAAAGACGCTACTTTGTATATTACTTTATCTCCTTGTAAGGATTGTAGTAAATTAATTCATCAATCTGGAATTAATAGAGTAGTTTACGCAAATGAATATAAAGACACCACTGGGATTGATTTTTTAAGAAAAGCAGGTGTTGAATTATTGAAATTAGATATTGATGAAGCAAAACAATAACCTTCCACTATTTATAGGAATTTCTATTGCCTTAGGAATTATTATAGGTAGTTTTTTTAACGTAAAAAACACAGGAACTTTTTATCCTGTAAGTTCTAATACTTCTAACGGTAAATTAAACACGGTTTTAAAATTTATTGAAAGCGAATATGTTGATGATGTAAATGTTGAAAAAATTACCGATGAAGTTATTTCTGATATTTTAGATAAGTTAGACCCCCACTCTACTTACGTTCCTAAAGAAATTCAGGCCTATACTCAAGAAACTATGAATGGAAATTTTGTAGGTATTGGAGTACAGTTTGTGGTTAAAAAAGATACTGTTGTAGTAGTTAAAGTTATTCCAGATGGTCCAAGTTTAAAGGCAGGATTAAGAGCTGGAGATAGATTAATTATGGCCGATAAAGATACTTTATACGGTAAAAATATTACTTCAGAAGATGTAGTCTCTAAATTAAAAGGGGAAGAAAATAGTCAGGTTTTAGTTAAAGTTTTTAGACCTGGAAACGATAAAACAATAGATTTTAACATCACAAGAGGTAAAGTAGCTATTAAAAGCGTTCCTGTTGCCTACAAAATAACAGATAGTTTAGGGTATATTAAATTGGTTCGTTTTGCCATGACTTCTTATGATGAATTTAAAACAGCTTTAAACAAATTACAAGAACAAGGAATTAAAGATTTGGTTTTAGATTTAAGAGGAAATCCTGGTGGATATATGCATATTGCCGACCAAATTTCTGATGAATTTTTAGCCGATGGAAAACTAATTGTTTATACAAAAAACAAAAAAGGACGTCAAAAAAATACAGTAGCCACTAGTAAAGGTTCTTTTGAAAAAGGACATATTTATGTTTTGGTAGATGAAAATTCGGCATCGGCAAGTGAAATTGTTTCTGGAGCTTTGCAAGATAATGATAGAGGAACCATTATTGGTCGTAGAACTTTTGGAAAAGGATTGGTACAACAAGAATTAGATTTTAATGATGGTTCTGCCATGAGGTTAACCATTGCCAGATACTACACTCCTACAGGTCGTTCTATTCAAAAACCTTATGGTGATGAAGATGGTTATGAAAATGAAGTTCTAAGCAGATATAAAAACGGAGAGCTGTTTAATAAAGACAGTATTAAAGTGATAGATTCTTTAAAATACACTACTCCAAAAGGAAAATTGGTTTATGGTGGCGGTGGAATTACTCCAGATGTTTTTATTCCTTTAGACACGCTTAATAGCGTTAATTTTGCTGAATTAAATATGATTAACAATTTTGTATATAGTTATATTGATAATCATAGAGATGAATTAAAAGTTTATAATAACAGTAACTTCATCAAAGATTTTAAAATTACAGCAGAGATTAAAAATGAATTTGATAAATATATAGTTCCTTATAAATTTAATAATCAAGAATTAGTAGATGATTTGCTAAAAGAAAATTTTGCAAATAGTTTAATGAGTGATGAAGTTTATTATCAATTAATTCAGAAAAGAGATCCGTATATTTTAAAAGTAATTGCATTAGAACAAAATCAATAACCTTGAATACTAAGAAAATTTACTTTGCTTCCGATCAACATTTTGGAGCGCCCACTCCTGAAAAAAGTTTGGAAAGAGAAAAAATATTTGTGCAATGGTTAGATACTGTTAAGCACGATGCAGATATTATTTTTTTACTAGGAGATTTATTTGATTTCTGGTTTGAATACAAACACGTGGTCCCAAAAGGATATATTAGATTGTTTGGAAAATTAGCAGAATTAAGAGATGCAGGTATCGATATTCGTTTTTTTGTTGGGAATCACGATTTATGGATGAAAGATTATTTTGAAAAAGAATTAGGAATTCCTGTATATCACGAACCCAAAGAATTTACACTACAAGGAAAAACTTTTTTAATTGGTCATGGAGATGGATTAGGCCCAGGAGATAGAGGTTATAAATTCATTAAAAAAATATTTACAAACCCTGTTTGTAATTGGTTATTTAAATGGTTACATCCAGATTTAGCCATTAGTTTTGGAAAATATTTATCTCTAGAAAACAAAACAGTTTCTGGTCAAGAAGATGTACATTTTTTAGGAGAAGACAAAGAATATTTAATACTGTATTGTAAAGAAATTTTAGAACAAAAGCATTACGATTATTTTGTTTTTGGTCATAGACACTTACCTATGATTTATGATTTACCTAAAAATTCAAAATATGTAAATACAGGAGATTGGATTACTTATTTTACTTATGGAGAGTTGGTTAACGGTAATTTTGAGATTAAAGAATATTTAAAATCATCCGAAGCATAATTTTTTTAAATTTTAGTTTTATATACGTTATTTTAGAGTTTTTAAAACTAACTAATAATGAAACGTATAAAAACTGTTGTAGCTACCCTACTTACTTCTGTTTTGTTGTTTTCTTGTAAAACAAAAACAACTACTCAAAAAAATAATATAGACAATAAAGTAGATAGTCTACTAAAAATCATGTCTGTAGAAGAAAAAATAGGTCAGATGACTCAAATCACTTTGTCTACTTTTTTAACAACCAATACTTTTGATCAACACACAAAAATTCCTACTAAAAAAATTAAAGAAGCTATTGTAGATTACAAAGTAGGATCTGTGTTAAATGTGATTAGTACTGCTTATGATTTGCCTACTTGGCATAATTTACTGACACAAATTCAAGATGAAGCTCAGAAAACCCCTAATAAAATTCCTGTTTTATACGGAATTGATGCTATTCATGGAGCAACATATACTGTAAATTCTACACTATTTCCACACAATATTGGTTTGGCTGCTACTCGTAATGATGATATTGTTAAAGAAGGAGCTAAAATTACTGCAAAAGAAGTGAGAGCTTCTGGAATTCGTTGGAATTTCGATCCTGTTTTTGATATCGGTCGTCAACCCTTGTGGCCTCGTTTTCCAGAAACTTTTGGAGAAGATTTAACTATTGTTACCAATATGGGAGTTGCAACTGTTAAAGGATATGAAGAAGATGGTTTAAAGAATCAAACTGCTGTAGCTTCTTGTATGAAACATTTTGTTGGTTATTCTGGGCCAAGGTCAGGAAAAGATAGAACCCCTGCTTATATTCCAGATATTGAATTATGGGAATATTATTTGCCTCAATTTAAAGCTGCTATAGATGCAGGAGCATCAACTATTATGATAAATTCAGGATCCGTAAACGGAATTCCTGGTCATGCTAATGAGTATTTGTTAAAAACGGTTTTAAGAGATCAATTTGGCTTTAATGGAGTTGCTGTTTCTGATTGGGAAGATATTATTCGTTTACACACCAAGCATAAAATAGCTAATACTCCTAAAGAAGCAGTAAAAATAGCAGTAAATGCAGGGATAGACATGTCTATGGTACCAGGAGATTATTCTTTCTTTACTTATTTGGTAGAATTGGTAAATGAAGGAGGTGTTTCTATGCAAAGAATAGATGAGGCTGTGGGTAGAATTTTAAAATTAAAATTTGAATTAGGCTTGTTTAATCATCCTTATCCTGAGAAAGAAGCTGTTCAAAATTTTGGAGGGTCATCATATAAAAAATCAGCATTAGATGCAGCAAGAGAATCTATTACTTTATTAAAAAACGAGGATAATGTTTTGCCAATATCTAAAAACAGTAAAATTTTAGTTGCTGGGCCTGGAGCCAATTCTTTAGCTAATTTAAATGGTTGTTGGTCTTATACTTGGCAAGGAGATGATGAAAGCAAATACCCTAAACAAGAAATAACCATTGCCCAAGCATTGGAGCAAGAGTTTGGTGTGAATAATGTAAAAAACATATCGGTTAATGGTTTTAATAATTCTAAAAATTTTGAGTTAAAAGCTTTACAAAATGCAGCCAAAGGAGTTGATTATATTGTATTGTGTTTAGGTGAAAATGCTTATGCAGAATCTCCAGGAGTAATTAATGATTTAACTCTTGACAACAATCAAATTGCATTAGCAAATGCTGCAATAGCAACTAATAAAAAAGTGATTTTAGTTTTAACAGAAGGTAGACCAAGAATCATTAGTTCTTTTGTAGATAAAATTCAAGGAGTACTACAAGCCTATTGGCCAGGTAGCCAAGGAGCAAAAGCAATTGCAGAAATTATTATTGGTAAAGTAAACCCAAGTGGAGTACTACCCTACTCTTATCCTCGTTATACAGGTGATATTTTGACATATGATCATAAATTTTCAGAGGCTTTAAAAGAAGTAGAACCAAATGTGGTAAAACAGGTTGATTATGATGCTCAATGGGCTTTTGGTCATGGTTTAAGCTATACATCTTTTGAATATTCGGAGATCAAATTATCATCAAATATTTTAAAAGGAAATGAAACAATAGAGGTTTCTGTTGAGGTTGTTAATACCGGAAATAGAGATGGAAAATTAGCGGTAGAATTATATACCAATGATGAATTTGCAAGTATTGCTCCTTCTGTAAAAAGATTAAGAAAGTATAAAAAAGTAAGTCTGAAAAAAGGAGAAACCAAAACGGTAACTTTTACATTAAAAGCAACCGATTTATCTTTTGTAAATAAAAATTTAAAAAGAGTTACCGAAGAGGGAGATTTTAAAGTATTTATAGGAAATAAAGAAACTAGATTTACTTATGTAAACTAATAGTTTTATTCAATTTTAAAAAGAGTCAAAAATTTTTTTTGACTCTTTTTTGTTTATTATAAACTGACAAATAAGCCATATTCCATACATTATTGTATTTTGGTACACAAATTGATTAAAACACAACTGTATTAAGAATAAAACCTTATAAAACAATGGAAGTAGACGTAAGAGCTATCAGCGAAAAAATCGAAAGAGAAAGTGCATTTGTGGATTTATTGTCCATGGAAATGAACAAAGTTATTGTAGGTCAAAAACACATGGTTGACCGGTTGTTGATTGGTTTGCTAGGGAACGGACATATTTTATTAGAAGGAGTTCCAGGTTTGGCAAAAACTTTAGCTATTAATACGCTTGCAAAAGCGGTTGATGGGGAGTTTAGTCGAATTCAATTTACCCCAGATTTATTACCAGCCGATGTGGTTGGAAC
This sequence comes from Wenyingzhuangia fucanilytica, assembly GCF_001697185.1. Classification (GTDB taxonomy): domain Bacteria; phylum Bacteroidota; class Bacteroidia; order Flavobacteriales; family Flavobacteriaceae; genus Wenyingzhuangia; species Wenyingzhuangia fucanilytica. Next base: position 3,287,586 of record NZ_CP014224.1, read on the forward strand.
CATGATATACAACATGAAAGAAAATGACTTTTCTATTAAGAAAGGGCCTATTTTTGCAAACTTTGTATTGGCAGATGAAATTAACCGTGCTCCAGCAAAAGTGCAATCAGCATTGTTAGAAGCCATGCAAGAACGTCAGATCACTATTGGTGATGAAACTTTTAAGTTAGACGAACCTTTCTTGGTAATGGCAACTCAAAACCCAGTAGATCAAGAAGGAACATATACCTTACCAGAAGCACAGGTAGACCGTTTTATGCTTAAAGTAGTGATTGATTATCCTAAGTTAGAAGAGGAGCAATTAATTATGAGAGCAAACTTATCGGGGGCATATGAAAAAGTAAATCCTGTAGTTTCTTTAGAGCAAATTATCAATGCTCGTAAAGTGGTAAACGAGGTTTATATGGATGAAAAAATTGAAAAATATATTCTTGATTTAATTTTTGCTACTCGTTATCCAGAAAAATATGGATTAGAAAACTTAAAAGGATTAATTTCTTTTGGAGCTTCTCCTCGTGGTAGTATTTCTTTAGCCAAAGCAGCTAAATGTCATGCATTCATCAAACGTAGAGGATATGTGATTCCAGAAGATGTAAGAGCGGTTGTGTTAGATATTTTACGTCACCGTATTGGAATTACTTACGAAGCAGAAGCAGAAAATGTAACTGCAGAAGATATTGTAAACCAAATAGTAAACGTAGTAGAAGTACCTTAAATCTAGTACAGAGTATATAGTATTAAGTACAAAGTAAGATACTCAATACTAAGTACTCAGTACTCAGTACTAAAAAAATATGGATACCAAAGAAATCTTAAAAAAAGTAAGAAAAATAGAGATCAAGACACGTCGTTTGTCCGATCATATTTTTTCAGGAGAATATCACAGTTCTTTTAAAGGACGTGGTATGACTTTTAGCGAGGTAAAACAATATCAATTTGGTGATGATATCCGTAGCATAGATTGGAATGTAACAGCGCGTTATAACGAGCCTTATGTAAAAGTTTTTGAAGAGGAACGTGAATTAACCATGATGTTAATGGTTGATATTAGTGGTTCTGGAAACTTTGGAACTAAAGAGCAATTTAAAAGAGAAACACTTACAGAAATTGCTGCGACTATGGCTTTTTCGGCCATTCAAAATAATGATAAAGTAGGGTTGTTGCTTTTTTCTGATGATGTTGAATTATACATTCCACCTAAAAAAGGAAAAAGTCACGTGTTACGTATCATCAGAGAAATGATAGAGTTTGAGCCTAAAAGCAATAAAACAAATATCAACACGGCTTTAAAATATATGTCCAATGTATTAAAGAAAAAAGCCATTGTTTTTATACTATCAGATTTTATGAATGATGGTTATGAGCAAACTTTAAAAATTGTAGCCAATAAACACGATGTTACCGGAATTAGAATTTACGATCAGTTTGATGAAACTTTACCAAAAATAGGATTGGTGCCTATGGTAGATGCAGAATCTGGACAAACAACTTTGGTTAATACTTCTTCTAAAAAGGTGAGAAATCAATATCAGCAACAATTTTTACATTGGAAACATAATTTTGAAAACGCTTTTAAAAAGAGTGGTGCAGGAGTATTAAGCAGTCGTGTAGAAGAAAATTACGTAAAAAAATTATTGACGTATTTTAAACAACGAGGGTAAAATGAAGCAAATCATTACAAGTCTTTTTTTATGTATAGGTTTGACTGTCATGGCACAGAGCGAACCATCAATAAGTGTAAAAACAGATACTACAAATATTAGAATTGGAGAGCAAATTACATATACCATATCTGCTCCAAATAATAAAAAAGTAATTTTTCCAAAATTAGAAAACTTAGATAGTTTAGTTGTTGCCGAAGAATTTCCCGTAGATACCATACAAGATAAATTGTATAAAAAGTATTTAATTACGGGTTTTGATAGCGGTGCTTTTTATATTAAAAAACAACAAGTTTTTATTGATGCCAAAGCTTATTTTACCGATTCTTTATTGGTAAACGTAGCTACAATTCCAGTAGATACCGTAAAATTAGCTAAGTTTTATACTGTAAAAGGTCAAGAAGAAGAAAGTTACACCTTGGCAGAATGGTGGTACAGAATTAAAAACTATGTATATGTTGGTTTGGCTGTTATTGCTTTTATGATTGGATTGTACTTTTTGTTCCGTAACAAAAAAGAACCTGTTAAAGAAAAGAAAATTGTGATTCCTCCATACATAGAAGCTACTAAAGAGTTAAAAGATTTAGAGAAAAAGCAGTTATGGCAAAATAATCAGATTAAAGAATATTATTCTGAATTAACAGATATTGTCAGAAAATATATAGGTAATGAATTGTTTATTCAAGCATTAGAAACTACAACCGAAGAGTTGATGAGTTTGTTAAATACCGAAAATAAACAACAAAAATTAGGCTTAGATAAGGATACTTTAGAAACGCTTAGAGATTTATTATCTCAAGCAGATTTTGTAAAGTTTGCCAAACAAAAACCTATTGAAATGGAAATTAAAGGACATCAATCTAATGCCTCTACAATTATAGAAACCATACATAAATTAGTAGAATCTAAAAAGAAAGAAGTAAAAGATGATGAACAGCAGTAATTTTGAATTTACACAGCCCGCTTTTTTATGGTTATTAATCATCATTCCTATTTTAGCGTTTTGGTTGTATATCAGTAGAAATAGAAATCAGGCTAAACTTTCTATAGCTTCAACAAAAGCAATTCAACAACCGGGAATATATAATTACATCTATAGAGCTTTATGGGTGTTTAGATTGTTAGCCTTAACCTTGTTAATTGTGGCCTTGGCTAGACCAAGAAATGTAGGTGTTACTACAAAAAGTAAAAAAAATAGAGGTATTGATATTGTAATGGCTACTGATGTTTCTGGATCTATGTTGGCTAGAGATTTAAAACCCAATAGATTAGAAGCTTTAAAAGAAGTTGCCGAAGATTTTGTAGACAAACGTCCTAATGATAGAATTGGAATTGTTTTGTACGCAGGAGAAAGCTATACCAAAACACCCATTACTACCGATAAATCTATTGTAAAAAGAACTATTTCCTCTATAGAATACGGAGGAATTACAGATGGTACTGCCATTGGAATGGGATTAGGTTCTGCTGTAAACAGATTAAAACAAAGTACCGCCAAAAGTAAAGTGATTATTTTACTTACCGATGGAGTAAATACAGCAGGTTCAGTAGATCCTAAGTTGGCTACAGAATTAGCTAAAGGATTGGGGATTAAAGTATATACCATAGGAATTGGAACTAACGGAATGGCAGAAATGCCTTATGCAAAAGACTACAACGGGGAGTTAATATACAAACCTATGAAAGTAGAAATTGATGAAAAATTACTAAACTATATTGCTGAAGAAACTGGAGGAAAATACTTTAGAGCAACTTCTAATAACAAGTTAAAAACTATTTATGAGGAGATTGACAAACTAGAAAAAACAGTGATAGAAGATATTAAATATTATAATTACGATGAGTTATATAGAAATTTAGTAATTGCTGCTTTGGTCTTGTTGGTTTTAGAATATTTATTAAAAAACACGTTGTTTAAAAGCTTTATATAAAAGTGAGTTAGAAAGTAACAAGTTAAAAAGAAAGAAGGTTTACGGGAACGGAATGGAGATATACGTAAGATTGTTTAATGCGCTTAATAATAACATTAACAACTTTATAAATTTTGGTCTTTCAAACTTTAAAAACTAATTATTAAAATGCAGAGATTAGAAGAACCTATATATTTTTATGCACTAGCAATAATTCCTTTATTGTTATTTGTTTTGCTATATAAATTTTGGTGGCAAAAAAGAACTCAAAAAGCATTTGCAAATGTTTATTTAATACAAAAATTAGCACCAGATTACTCAACATTTAAAGCTACTATAAAATGGTTGTTTTTAGCTTTAGGTATTGCTTTTTTGGTCATAGCTTTGGTTAATCCTAAAATAGGAACTAAACTAGAAACCGTTAAGAGAGAAGGGGTAGATATTGTTTTTGCTTTAGATGTTTCTAAAAGTATGCTGTCCGAAGATATTGCTCCTAACAGATTAGAAAAAGCAAAACAAATTATTTCTAAAACAATTGATCAATTAGGGAGTGATAGGGTTGGAGTTATTATTTACGCAGGAAATGCTTATCCGTTATTGCCTATTACTACCGATCAGTCTGCCGCTAGATTGTTTTTAAAAAATGCTTCGCCAGATATGGTTTCTAGTCAAGGAACCGCCATTAACGAAGCTTTAAATATGGCCAAGACTTATTATGATAATGATGAACAAACCAATAAATATTTAGTCATTTTATCTGATGGTGAAGATCACGAAGAAAATACAGTTGATAAAGCCAAAGAATTAGGTGATGAGGGAATAAAAGTCATCACCATTGGTATTGGAACAGAAAAAGGAGGAGTAATTCCAGACATGATTAACGGTTACAAAAAAGGATTAAAAAAGGATAAAAACGGTGAAGTTGTCATCACACAAAGGCATGTAAAAGTATTGCAAGAAATTGCGGCTACTTCAAGTGGTTTTTATGTGGATGGAAATAAAACCGCTACTTCTGTAAATAAAATTATGGAAGTGCTGTCTAAAGCCAAAAAAACGGAGTTTGAGTCTAAACAATTTTCAGAATACAAAAGCCAATTCCAATGGTTTATAGGTATAGGAATACTATGGTTGGTGTTAGATATGTTTGTGTTTGAAAAGAAAACCAAATGGGTAAAGAGTGTAAACTTGTTTAACGAAAAAGAGGAATAAAATGAAAAAGTTATGGATATTGTTTTTTGCAATCACAACGTTTTCATCTTTTGCGCAAGAAGATGCAGGACTTCCTAAAGAGAAGTTATACGAAGCAAAAAAACAATTAAGAGAGGGAAATAAACTGTACGAAAAAAACAAGCTAGAAGATGCGGCTATTGCATATCAAAAAAGTTTGGCAGAAGATGGTACATACTACAAAGGAGCCTATAATTTAGGGAATGCTTATTTTCAACAGAAAAAATACAAAGAGGCTGGAGAACAATATCAATTGGCTAATAAACTAGCAAAGTCTAAAGAAAATAAAGCCAAAACAAGTGAGTTAATAGGAGATACTTTTAAAAAACAAAACGATTTAGAAAAAGCATTACAAGCCTATAAACAAGCTTTGTTAAAAAATCCTAAGGATGATATTCTTAGAGAAAAATTTGTTGCTGCAAAAAAAGAGAAAGAAAAACAAGATCAGCAAAACAAAGACAATAAAGATAACAAGGATCAAAACAAGGATAACAAAGACGATAAAGACAACAAAGGAGATAATAAAGATCAGAATAAAGATAATAAGGGAGATAAAGACCAAGATAAAAAGGACGATAAAGGAGGAGATAAGGATAAAAAAGAGGATGAAAATAAGGATGGTGACAATCCTGAAAACAAAGATGATAAAGGTGATAAGGGGGAAGATGAAAAAGAACAACCAGCCCAACCTAAAGAATCTAAATTATCACCCGAACAAATTCAGCAATTGTTAGAGTCTATGAATAATGAAGAGCAAAAAACTCAGAAAAAAGTAAATGCTCAAAAGGTAAATGCAAAAGAGAATAATAATGAAAAGGATTGGTAGTTTGAGAATATCAAGTACAAAGTACCAAGTACAAAGTATGGGATTAAAAGAGTTAATTGTAAAAAGTACACAGCACCAATTACAAGGTTTAACATCTAATTGTCTCAACCCTTTTTACTTTTTACTTTTTACTTTTTTTGTAACAACATTTGGTTTTAGTCAAGTTGAATTAATAGCAAGAACAAGCAAAAAAACATTAGGAGAAAATCAAAGATTTAGGTTAGAATACAACATCAATAACCAAGAAGCAGATAACTTTAAGTTACCTAATTTTAAAAATTTTAAAGTAGTTCAAGGGCCAAGTCAATCGGTTAGTAATTCATATTCTATTGTTAACGGAAAAGCTCAAAGTACTTTTTCTAAAACCTATTCGTATATTTTAGAACCTATAGGAAAAGGAACGTTTACTTTAGAACCTGCAAGTATAGAATATCAAGGAAAAACCATTAAATCTAACGCTATTACAATTAAAGTGGTTGATGCGGTAGATTTGCCAAAAGATCCTAATGACCCTAACTATATTGCAAGTCAAAACATCAAAATGGTGGTAACTATTTCTGATGAAAATCCTTATGTTGGAGAGCCTATTTATGCAGAATATAGATTGTATGTAAATCAATTAGCCATCAATAGTTTTGATGTTGATACACCGCCAAATTACGAAGGGTTTTGGAGTCAGGTTTTAGACAATAAGAATCCACAGTTTAGAGATGGAAAATACAAAGGCGAAATGTGGAAATATGCAGTTTTACACAAAGTAGTTTTAATTCCACAAAGAAATGGGGAATTAACGGTAAACCCAATGTCTGCCGATTTAATTGTAGGTGTGCCAACAGGAAGAGGAGATTTTTTTGGAAACATGATTACAAGAAATGTGAATCAAAGATTGGTTTCTGATAAAAAAATCATCAAAGTAAAATCTTTACCATTAGAAGGAAAACCACTCAATTTTACAGGAGCAGTTGGGCAATATTCATATGAGGTAAATACTAGTAGATCTGTTTTTAAAGCAAACGAATCTGCCCAAATAAAAGTAAAAGTTTCGGGTAAAGGAAACTTAAAATTGTTTGAATTACCAAATATTGTAACGCCAAAAGAATTAGAAGTTTACGATCCAGAACGTAAAGAAAAAGTAACCGTTACCACTTCTGGTTTAACAGGAAATATAGAAAATGCTTATACGGTAGTTCCTCAATACAAAGGAAAGTTTAAGGTTCCGGCAACTTCTTTTAGTTATTTTAATCCTAAAGAAGAAAAGTATTATACCATAAACTCAGACGAAATTATATTAGATGTAACAGAAGGAAAAGAGTTGATTACTAGCACAGGAGCAGATTATAGTAATGGAGCGTTAAAACAAACTGTTAAAGCAACTGGAAACGATTTTAGATATGTACATACTTCTACAGTTTTAGAACCTATAGAAAAATCAGATTTTTATAAAACCAAACTCTTTTATATACTATTGTTGCTACCATTGGTTATTTTACCTTTAGGAGTTTTTGCTTCAAAAAAACAAAGAGAGTTAAGTAGAGATATTAGTAGAAATAAGCTTAGAAAAGCCGATAAATTAACTAAAAAGTATTTAGCAAGTGCTAAAAAAGAATTAGGAAACAAAACCACGTTTTATAGTTCTTTAGAAAAAGCATTACATAATTATTTAAAGGCCAAATTACAAGTAGAAACTACCGATATTAGTAAAGATCGTATTGCTGAAATTTTAAGTAAAAGAGGAGTTTCTAACGAGTCTATTTCTCAGTTTATAGAGGTGTTTAGTGCTTGTGAGTTTGCAAGATATGCTGTATCATCTGATGAAAAGATGAAAGAAGATTTTGATAAAGCAAAACAGGCCATCACAGAATTAGATAAGAATTTATAAAACCGATATCATGAAAAATTTTGTATTGGGAATTTTACTATTAACCATTGGTTATGTAAGTGCACAAACAACACAAGAATTGTTTGAGCAAGGGAACAAACAATATCAGTCCGAAGAATATACAGGAGCTATTGAAGCTTATCAAAAAATAATCAATCAAGGATTTGAGTCTTCTGATTTGTATTTTAATATGGCCAATGCATATTATAAAAGTAATAATATGGCAGAGGCAATTTATCATTACGAAAAAGCTTTATCATTAGATCCTACAAACCAAGATGTAAAAGTAAATTTGGCATATGCCAATAGAGGTATTATTGATAATATTAAATCGGTTCCTAAATCTACTTTTGATAAATTTAACGATGCTGTTTTGGCAATATTCCCATACAACACATGGGCTATAATTGCTGTGGCTTGCTCATTATTATCAGGGTTTATTTGGATGTTTTTCTTTTTTAGTACCGTTCCTGGAGTAAAAAAACTATACTTTACTTTTGGGATTATTGTGAGTTCTTTGTGTTTAATTTCTTTGGGAGTAACAGCTCATCAGTATGAAAGAGCACAAAATATTCACTTTGCAATCGTGTTTTCTAACAAGGTAGAAGTAAAGAATGCACCAAGAGAAAGTGCTTCGGAAACTTTTGTTTTACACGAAGGAACAAAAGTGCAAATTATGGATACTGTTGGACAATGGAAAAAAGTAAAAATTGCTGATGGTCAAGTAGGTTGGCTTCCTAATGAAACTATTAAAAAGCTATAACAAATATATTAATTAGTATATTTGTTAGCAGTACTTCAATAATCAATGCTATGATTAAGAATTATTTAAGGTAGCTATTTGTCTTTTTAAGACAAGTGGTTGTTATATAATAATTAAAATCTAACAAAATGATAAATGGTTTTAGAAAAGAAGAGTGGAAAGATGTTGATTTTGACGATGTAATTGCAAGTTTTGAAAAGTATAAAATTTCTAATTACGGACGTGTAATTAAATGTATTGATGGTGAAGAAAAACTTTTAAAACTTCACGATACTAATGGATACCCTACCATTCCTCTAACCCAAGAAGTAAATAGAAAAAGAACAAGTCGTTACGTACATAAATTAGTTGCACAGCATTTTTTAGAAAAAAAAGAAGATGATATTTATGTAATCCATTTAGATTACGATAAGTATAACAACCACGTAGATAACTTGCGTTGGGCAACTAAAAGAGAAAAAGAATTGCATCAATATGCAAATGAAGAATATCTTAAGTCTAAACCTAAAAGAACTTATGCTAAGTTAACAGAAGGTAGAGTAAGAATTATCAAAAGAAAATTAGCAGATCCTAATAACAAAACCAGATTAAGAATGATTGCCAAACAATTTGGGGTATCAGACATGCAAATTCACCGAATTAAAACAGGTGAAAATTGGGGTTCTGTTAAAATAGATGATTAAAATATTTATTAAGAAATAAAAAAACCGGCTGATTAGCCGGTTTTTTTTATGTGTATTGCTAAGAATTAATCTTTGTGAACATGCACATCCATTTGTGGAAAAGGAATGTTAATACCCGCTTTATTAAATTCGTTATATACTTTAGCGTTAGTGTCAAAAAATACTCCCCAGTAATCAGCAGAATTTACCCAAACTCTTACCGCAAAGTTTACAGAACTATCTGCCAATGCAGAAACTTGTACAAAAGGTTCAGCAGGAGTATTTATAATTCTTGCATCGTTTTTTAAGATGTTTAATAAAACTTCTTGTGCTTGTTCTATACTATCACCATATCCAATTCCAAAAGTAAAATCTACACGTCTTGTAGGCTCTGTAGAATAGTTAACCATAGATGAATTAGATAAACCACCATTAGGAATAATAATTGTTTTGTTGTCTGGTGTTTTTAAAATAGTGTTAAAAATTTGAATTTCTTTAACTGTTCCAGAGTGTCCTTGAGCTTCAATATAATCACCTACTTTGTAAGGCTTAAAAATTAAAATCATTACTCCACCAGCAAAATTTTGCAAAGTACCAGATAAAGCCATACCCACAGCCAAACCAGCGGCTCCTAAAATAGCTATAAAAGAAGTCATTTCAATTCCTAAAGTAGACAATACCGTAATAACTAAGACTACTTTTAAAAGTACTCCTAACATACTTTTTAAGAAAGGTCTTAAAGAATCATCTGTTTTACTTTTTTCTAATGCCTTAGAAAATGCATTGTTCATTGCATTTATAATAAATGACCCTACAATCCATATTGCGATTGCCGAAACCAATTTAAACCCATATAAGGTAATGTACTCTGATCCTTTATCAGTGATTGTTTCTAAAATGCTGTTTACATCCATAGTAATTAGTTTTTGTGTTTAATAAATTCAAATATAATTATTTTAAATACAGTACAATTATAACAATTCCAAATAATTGCTTTTTTGATTGAATAAATCAGTTGTTCTTAAAAATCTATTAAAGGAATTTAAAAGGGTTGATTCTAGATAAAAACTAGACAAGTTTGATTTTTATGAACTATAAAAAACATAATACACTGGTTTCTTGTTGTTTATTTCTTAGCGTTTATAGTTTAAAGTAGACAAAGATTGAACAGGCTGTTTTCTTTGTAGCAAGAGTGTTGATTATCAATAGCTTTGATAAACTCAACTGATGTTGAAGAGTTTATGGAAGATGGAAATACTTCTAATAAAGAATCAACTTTAAAATAAAAATATGAATAAAAAAACTCTATTTTATCTGTTCACTGTATTTAGTGTTCTATATGTTCAGGCTCAAACCATCATAGATTTTGATGCTGTTAGAGATTTAACAAAGCCATTAAATACTGAAATACAAAAATTAATTAACAGTAACCCAGGTGCTATTATTGAATTTAAATCATCAGAATATGATTTAGAGAAGAGAGGGTTAACAATATCTAAGCCTATTACACTTAGAGGTTTAACCAACAATAGTCTTACTCCCGATTTGTCTGGAAAAGGAGCAGATAATAAAAATATACTTAGTGAATTTGTTAATTGTAACACTATTTTAATAAGATCAGATAATGTACACATAGAATCATTGTACTTTAAAAAGGATTATGGTCCTAAATACAATGTGTTTTTCAATTTTTTACATCCAACTTATTTAGATCAAGATTTAGACACGAACTTGGAATATACGGGTATAAGTTTAAAAAATGTTGTGATAGATGGTGGAGGTTATGCTGTAACAACTGGTAATGGTTTTGGAGGTACTTTTGAAAACGTTTCTGTAATTAATTTTAATGTTATAGGAGTGTGGTTCAATCGTAGAGGAAACGTTAAAAAACATAGTAAAGTAACTTTTACCAATTGTACTTTTGAGCCTAGAAACGATTTAAATAGCAATGGAGCTCCCGTGTTTCCAGGAAGTAATATCGAATTTAACGACAGAGCAATTTCTTTTGATGGAGGAAACACATCCTATCCTATTGTTTGGGATCATAGCGGATCTACTATTGAGCGCTGTTTGTTTAAAAACACAGGAGTTGGTGCTTCGTCTAGAGGAGCCAATGTGGTTTTAAATAATAATGAATTTAACGATACTCAAGGAAAAGTAGAACTAGTACGTGTAGAAGAATTCTCAAGTAATTTTACAATTACAAACAATACTTTTAATTGTAATAATGCACAAAGTGGAATTATCACTTTTGATAGAGAATTGCAAGTAGTTAGCAATATTGAGATTAAGAACAATACTATTTTAGGTTTTTATAGATATTTTATTTCAGCATACGCTCCAAGTGATTTAACAATAGAAAATAACGATTTTACCAATGCTCATACAACAACTGGTAGTGCGTGGATTAATTTAACGTATTATGAAAATGCATCAGAGGAACCAATAGCTCCAAGAAGTAACCCAGACATGCCTGGAGACTTTGCTTCTGATAATATTATTATTAGAAATAATACAGGGTTAGATTCTTCTAACAAAGGAACTCTTACGGTAAATGTACTTAACAATGCTCAGGGTAATGTTTTTGATTTTCCTGCAAATAGAACTACAATTAATAGTATAGATGCTCCTAAACAATTATTAGAAAACGGAGTTTATGAAATAATTAATTTAAAAACGACTAAAAAACTGACACCAAATACGGGAGACAATTTTTTAATCACGGATAGTAAATTGACAGATGTTACCAAGTGGACAGTTACTTTTGTACCTCCGTATAGTTATACTATTCAAAATGTAGAAACAAACGAATATTTAGAGTTAGATATTCCGTTTACAGAAAGTAACATTATAGGAAACCCAAATAACTTACCTCAACTTTTTCCTTTTGCAAAGAATACGTATGCAGGTGTTGTTGCAGATAAGGTTAATAGACTCCCGTTTTGGGCTTTTAGAAAAGAGGGTGATAAGTACGTTATTCTGCCTGGAGGTAATGAATTAATGTCTGCAATTGCAATTACAGATAGTGATGTTGTTTCCTTAGTAGCAGCAAGACAAAAAGCACCAAATAGTGATGCTAGAATTCCTGTAGAGCTTAAAGACAATGCTAAGTGGTCGTTTAAACCGATCACAGATAATTATATTTCTTGGGATTCAAGTTCAAATATAGAATTTAATATAGGGGAAACAATAGAACAAAAACTTAGCTATGAAATACGAAAATCAAATGAAGTATTACAATCGGTAGATTTTGGACTTGTGATTATTGATGAAGAAACCAATGCTTTTATTGAGGAAACAGCTTTGTTAAACCCAACAGTTGGCAACTCTTCGGGCTCTATAACTTTTGATTATACGGTTCCGAGTGATGTAAAACCTTCATCAAGTTTAGCTCATGGTCAAACCTATGCTATACGCGCAAGATTAATAACCAAATTAAATAATACAGGGGCAGATATTATAGAATCTATACAAGTACCTGTATCTATTTTTAAAAATATTACAGAGACAGAAATTACATGGGATTCCAACACTAATACGGAATTTGTAATTGGATCTACAACAGAACAAACCATAAGTCATGCAGTATTGGCTAGTGAAACACCTGTTTATTCTCAATTTGGATTGTTTATAGTAAATACTTCTGACAATAGTATTGTATCAGCAATAACCCCTCAAAATTTTCCTTCTACGGCAGCAAATATTGAACAAAGAGAAACAAAAACTTTTAATTTTTCTATACCTGGAGATGTAGTGCCTTCAGATAAATTACCTGCTGGTCAACGTTATGTAGTTAGAGCTATTATAGCGAGTAAGGATGCGAATGATGTAGATAAATATGCTTCGGACCTTGCTGTAGTTACAGTTGTGGCTCCAAATACAGTAACTTGGGATACTAGTAGTTTTACACAATTTGAAGTTGATGAAACTAGAGAGCAGTCTATTTCTTATTTTTATCATGCTACAGAAACGTTAAACTTTATTCAGTTTGGACTTATTGTTCGTAACGCTACAAATAATTCATTTATTAGAGAAATTGCACCTCAAACAATCGTTCCAGTTGCTTCTGGAGTAAATAGCGGTACTAAAACATTTGATTTTAAAACGCCTACGGGTATTGCATTAAGTAGTGCTTTGGCAGCGAATGAAAAATATTCTATACGTGTTAGAATGAATACTACAGATGGTGGAGGTAATGAAAAATTTACGGTTAGCTTTGTAGATGCAACAGTTGTTGCGGTAAATAGTAATTTTGTAAGATGGGAAACATTTGCAAATAAATTAGGAGTAGATGTAGAAACTACACAGGAAATCTCTTACAGAATTCAAGACGACGAAAGTATTGAGTCTGTTCAGTTTGGACTAGTAATTACCACAAATGATAATATTTATCTTAGTGAGCCAACACCTACTTTAGTAGGAGGCAATACAGCTCCAAATGAAGCCTTTAATACTGAGTTTGTATATGAAATACCATCAGAAACTACAATCTCTAGTGATTTACCTGCAAATCAAAAATACCGATTAAGAACTCGTGTTACTTATAAAGACAATACTAATACAACACAAAAATTATTACAATTCAAAGATGTGTTGGTTGTTAGTAAAGATGAGTTCTTGTCTACACCAATTTTTTCTGTAAACCAAGGATTGTCTGTTTATGTAGACCCTACATTTGGAGCCTTACATATAAAAAATACCAAAGCAACAGTTTTTGAAATTTATAATATTACAGGACAATTAGTTAAAAAAGCAAGAGATACAAAATCAATAAACGTAGAAAGTTTAAAACCAGGTATTTATTTCCTTAAAACAAATCAACGCGAAGTTGTGAAATTTATAAAATAAAAAACTTAATTCTATTTTTTGTAAAAGACCAGGGAAGTTACTTCTCTGGTCTTTTGTATTTGGTAGAAAATAGGAAGGTTGTGAATCATTAGAATTAATACTAGAATTTGTGTAGTGAGTGAGAGTTTATTGTAACTTTAAAAGTTGTATATAAATGTTTTTTAAAGATGAAAGTTTTAATTACAGGAGGTACAGGTTTGGTTGGTGGTTCTTTATCTGAGGTGTTGTTGGCTCAAAATATGGAGGTAATTATTATGTCTCGTTCCATAAAAAAATCTGAAACAAAAGGATTGAGTTATGCGCATTGGGATATTGATAAAGAAACCATAGAGACTGATGCTGTTTGTAGTGCAGATCATATTATTCACTTAGCTGGTGCTAATATTGGAGATAAAAGATGGACATCTAAGCAAAAAGAGATTATGATTGATAGCAGGGTAAAAACAGCCAATTTATTGTTTAAAACCTTAAAAGAAAACAATCATAAAGTAAAGACTTTTATATCTGCATCTGGAGCAGATTGTTACGGATTAGAAACTACGGATAAATATTATCAAGAAACAGATTCTTTTGGAAATGATTTTTTAGCTAAAGTTTGTAAAAAATGGGAAGCAGCGGCAAATCAATTTTCAGATTTGGGAATTAGAACAGTTTGTTTAAGAACCGGAGTGGTGTTTGCAAGTCATAATTCAGCATTACAAAAAATGGCTTTTCCAATACAATTAGGTTTTGGTTCTGCTATTGGCTCTGGGGAACAAATCATGTCAATTATTCATCTAAAAGATTTGTGTAACATGTATATATATGCTCTTAACAATTTAGAATTACAAGGAAGTTATAATGCTGTTGCAGTTAACAATACAAACAAAGAAGTAACAAAAAAAATAGCAAGCGTTTTAAGAAAGCCTCTTTTTATGCCAAAAGTTCCTGCTTTTATGTTAAAATTAATTTTTGGAGAAATGGCAACAATACTATTAAAAGGAAGTGCTGTTGATAATGCTAAAATAAAATCAACAGGATTTAAGTTTTCTTATCCAACGTTACAAGAAATATTAAATGAAGTGTTTTAATAAAGGTTGTTGTTCTAACATATTGTAATATGATTAAAATGAATGATAATTTTAATAAAATGGATGTAA